>NZ_JABRVR010000004.1:0-103815 GCF_013248875.1 Shewanella sp. DC2-4
GGGACAAAACATTCACACTTTGTTTAATTTTATTTTCCTTTCAAAACAGTGCAGTTATGATGGTTTAATTATAATCACACTTGATATATTTATACTTCAATAGCTTCTGAAATCCGCAGTGCATCTTCAATCTCGACACCAAAATAGCGCACGGTGTTATCTAACTTGACATGTCCAAGCAAGATTTGAATCGCCCGAATATCCTTGGTTCGACGATAAATCAATGTCGCCTTGGTTCTACGCAACGAGTGCGTGCCATACAATTCACTATTCTGCCCTAATTGACTCGCCCAGTTTTTTACCCTTGAGCGGTAATAGCTATAACTCATCGGCTGATGAATACTCCTTGGGCTAGGAAATAGATAATCCTCAGCGGTTAATCCCTTTTCAAGCAACCAAGATGTCAGGCTGTGCTGAGTCTTTGGAGTAATTTCAAACTGAACGTCACGATGGGTTTTACGCTGTATTAATCGCACTCGCGGATTGATTATGCCTGATGAGGTAATGTCTTGGACCTTCAAGTGTAATAAGTCACAGGCTCGCAATTTTGAATCAATCGCCAGATTAAGTAACGCTAACTCAGCAATATTATGTTCTAACTCCAAACGAGTACGAATGCGCCAAATCTCTTCCAATTTAAAAGGTCGTTTTTGTCCCATGGGATGACCTTTATTCCAAGCGTCCATACAAACCTCCTCAGGTTGTAATGAATAGACACTTGAAGTATAGGAAATAGCGCTCTTAACTGAACAAATATGGATTATAAAATCTCATGCATAAATAAAATTAAAGCGGAGTCTAAAAATGAAGCGCTGAATTGCTTTGGGGCAATAGCTTTTTAACTGAATGAAAAGCGAGAGGGTTAGTGAGGATTGGCATTGTTGCAACAGTGACCGTTGGCGGCATGGATGCAGCCGTCAAGCCCTCAGGGACGAGTTTATGGCGAGTCACTGGGGAAACAGTGACAATTTATGTAGCACACCTGACGACGAAGTGATCTTGCCGTGGGGCATTAGCTTTTTAGCTAAATTAACAGCGAAAGGGGCATAAACGTGCCTGAACAGATCGGCCTGATACTAGTTTGGACCAAAGCGAGTGAGCCAGAAGCTCGCACAAAATGCCAGCGTGATGCGCGTGAATCAGACTGGTGTAGATTGATTCACGAGGATGATTTAGAAATAATAGCGACCATTAGAAAATTATATGGTTAACGTCACGTACAACGGCGCAAATTGATGCGTCTTATTAGCAGACTCTGATACTAAACAATGCTCCGAACCAGCTTTGAGGCTGCTCGAGTATAGCAGTACAACGGATGACCTCTTGAGTTATATCGAACAACCAACAAGCCCAATCTAAGCATTAACTGTAAATCATCTTGGAAAAATCGCGTCTCATTACATAAAAAATCAGGTCCAGGACATAATACAATTTTTTGTTTTATATCGCTTATAGCGTTTGACAATAGGAAGAATTCACTATTATTTTCCTCCATCAATTTGAGGATATCGAGAGTCTGGTCTGAGATTGCTTCTTGCACATAAGCGAGCGCCAAACCCTCAATCCCATCTGACCTGGTTGCAAGAATTGCTAGGCGCTCTGAAATAGTATCAAGCTTTTCATGTACATCAACCAAGCCCCTATTGAAGATGCTTTGAATGCTAAGTGTCGTAGCATGATTTGCCTCAATTGCTTGTTTAATATCTCCATGATTATGCTCCATTAACCAAACCAGAAATTCATTCAACTCTATTTGTTTATTTCCAGTCCGGCCCGATGAAAAGGCAGAGAGCAATCCTACTATTGTTGCGAATTCAGCTACCATATTTTCTGTGCCCTCGTCTCAATTGTATTCGTGCGCATAGTGTTTATCTTGTAGGTCAACTGAATTTAGTAACTACTTTAAAATACTAAATTCCATATTATTGCTAGATTGTGAATCAGACTATCCTAGAATGATTCACGGGCTCACTTTGGGACAAAAAAAAGCCCCGAAGGAAGATAGTTACGGGGCAAAATCGGTATTAAGTATTTAATGAGAGGATGCTGGTCATTATTTATACGCTTTACAACATGAACGATACACTATCGCTAGTATTAAATTGTATTCATTATCAGACTGCCTTTTCGCCGCACATTAAGAAAATTAATCATCTGTTCATGTATTCAATAATCAGTATTCACCATTATGGAATAACCCTAATATCTACAAGGTGCAAAAATATCGAGTTGGCTCTGATAGACAGTGGTTTTTACATTCATAAGTCCTAGCAAACTGTCGAACAAATTGTCGTGGGAAAAGCCGCCCTGTTCTGCTCGCTGTGCAACACAAGTCATGTTCAACTGATTATCTTGGCTAAAGTCATTAGATACCCAAGCCAACATTGGTACGCTAGTTTGTTCTTTTGGTGCAATACTATAGGGCGCACCATGTAAATACATGCCCTTTTCACCCAAAGACTCACCATGGTCAGAGAGATACAGCATTGCAGTATCGAACATATCCTGCTTACCTTTTAATTTATTCACCACTTCACTGAGAATAAAATCCGTATATAGAATAGTGTTGTCGTAGGTGTTAATCAGTTCTTCTTTACTGCAATTCTGGATATCACTGCGCGGACAATCCGGTATAAATTTACGATGCTCTGGCGGGTATCTAAGATAATAAGTTGGTCCATGACTACCAATGATATGCAAAAAAATTACAGTATCTTGACTTGGTGCTACTGCCAGAATTTTATCTAATTTGTTGAGCAATACTTGGTCAAAACAATATTGGCCAGAACACAGCTTCGGATCACTCTTCAAATCTATCGTGAGATTTTCAACCTGATCACATACACCTTTACAGCCAGAATCATTATCAAACCACTGTACTTTTATACCACTATGACTTAACACATCAATCACTGTGTCTTGAGCATTAGCACGGCGAGGATCATAGTCTGCCCGCCCCATTCGTGAAAACATACAGGGTAGAGACACCGCTGTGGCCGTGCCGCATGAGCTAGTATCGTTAAACGCAATCAGCCCCTGATTTTGGGTATGAGCATTGGTTGGCTTGTTATATCCATAATATTGATAGCTCATTGAGTGCGCAGTTTCACCCACAACAAACACTAATAAGTTAGGTTTAGTGTTCGGGTTACGACTGGCATTCTTCGCATCTAGGCCAAGTTGTTGGTATTCCATGGGCGTCTGCAAATAGTGCTCATTGAGATATTTAGATGCACTACTAACAAAATAGGTAGGGACAATGTAACGCCTTAACTCACTGTTGTTTCGACCAAATGCAGCATAATCTTGATAGTAAAAAAAGGCGACTATCCCAATGCCAACGAACATTAGCAGCATAAAGGCTAATTTATGCAATAACTCCTTAAAAAAGGGCTGATAATGAATATCGGCCTTATAAATAAGATATGACGGTAATAGCCCTGTCAGCAGTAGATTGGTAATTGATGCAAGATTTACATACATCAATGCTTCGGCAGGATGTGTTTGAAACGTGTTTTCGATCATGCCGTAGTCAAACACGACATTGTATTGATAGGCGGCAAAAAATACACTTGAGGAAAGTAACGTCAATACAATGAAAAAGGGCTTCAGCAGGTATTTGACGGTAAAAATTGAAAACAAAAAACTCAGCGCAAATGTTAAAAATAGCGGCATAGATGCGATGAAAAGGGGATCGACTTCTGGTTGTTTTTCAATTCCTTTTCGTACTATACCAAAGAGAGGTAGATTGAAAATGGCAACATAACACAACGCAGTGATGAAAGTGAATTGGTTAACCGATAACGTCTTAAATCTAGAAATCACAAAAATCCCTTTTTGTTAAAAAAATCAATACTACCTTGATCTGATTAAAATAACCTTATAATAACAAGGCTGTTTTAGTGAGTAATATTGATTTTTGAAGTCCATTAGCCAGTGAACCAGACTAGGCAAGTCTGTTTCACTGTAACGATTTTTGAAATCCCTCATGGGCAGGTCATACTTTTTGGTATTCATTACTTTATGTATCTCAAACTATCAGACTAAGTAAGAGCTAGCCTTCGAGCTGTGACACGTTTTGGGGCAGGAATGAGCCAGCGATGAACCCACCGACTCGAATCGGGACAAAAGTGAGTTAGACCATTAGCTCAAATGAGTGAGTTTCAAATATCTCAAATCGCAGCACTTTTAGTGTAATTAGCGCATCCATCCTCATTGCTGCTTTGACTTATTAGGCATGGAGTAGAATTATTCATTTTCAGTTCCACGGTGATCAATTGTAGGTATCTCATTAAGCAACGCTATTAGCTCAGAGCGATCAACAATCATTTCACATATCTTTCTTGGCTTATCATTGCTTCCGTTAGTCATTACATCCAGGCTCAAATAATCAATACCACCACCAGTTAAATCGGTAGCAGTGGGCAGTTGAATCCATCGTTCCGAGACCTCACACCTTAAAATTCTATTTTCACGATCGTCCTTTTTTTCTTCTCTTGGATCGAAAACCGCCGTAAATAACATTATTTGTCATCGTTTTCCCTTGTGTATGTCCACTGCTAACGTGAAGCGTTGGAGTGTTGCTGAAACGACTTGTTAGGCATGATGCTCATAGCTCCTACTTAATGATTCAACCCAAATGGGCTCATTACGCTCAGTATCAATAACAATAGGAATTTGGCGCTTTGAATTTTCCATAATCCTGCAGCTTTAATCCAAGCTTAATTCAATGGCTTTCTCTCGCCCCAGTTCAGTCAACGTAAACGAAAGCCTGAACGTCTGCAAGGACCGGTGCATATGGACCAAACCATTCTCATTGAGTTTGTGGCAAGATACCCTAAAGTTTGTCCCAAAGACCTCTGTTGCTCGACTTTTATTCAACATAGTAAGGATATCTGTCGCAGGTATAGGTTTTAAAAAACCACGAAGCTCTAGCTGGTATAGCACAAATAGGATATCTTTTTGGACTGCTGAAACTCTCATCAAACATCACTCTTATTCATGTGTGATATGATTAAGATATCAAATTTAAGGGTAAAATAAAATGAAGTTGGCTACCTCCCTGGCATTATCAAGTCTGTTGTTTACGCCGATCACACTTGCCCAGGACTTATTTGCAGAAAGCACTAAATCAACGCTCAATGATGCGATAGCGAGCCCGTTTACAGGATATGTGGTGGGCGCGTTTACCGCGATTATCATCATTGCTTTAATTGTATACGCGCTCAAAGACTAATCACTCATTAAGCGAGTGTTTACCCTTCAAATTACGCAAGCGCTGTAACCGATTGAATACCTGCAAAATAAGATTGACGCCCTTAGCCTCATTAAACGCTTTTAAATCATGATAACCCGGGTTCCTGTAATTATGCCTATCCGTGGTATTTATCACCCCCGTCGCCTGGCATGTAACGCACTTACCACTGACACTGTAACGCTTAGGCGTCTCACAATGACAGCCGTCGCAGCGATGAACAGAGGTGTACATTCGCTGAAGTGCCAGCATTGCCTCAAGGCGTTCACCTTCAATTGAAGGAATATTTTCAAACATAGGAAATTTTATCTTAGAAATAAACGCGTAGAACCCAATCGACGAATGCCCTTTTCGTTGTGACAGGGCGTGAGGCATATTCAAGTACGTTGCGGCCTTCAAAACGGCCTGTAACCAACGTGGCACCTTTTTCAACATGCCAATAATGATTATTATGCTTAGCTGTAAATATTCCGTTTTCTTCAATGGCAATAATATCTAGCGAGTTCAATGTAGGTCCTTTTTTAGGTTGACACCATGATGATGCGTACAACGATGTTCAATATCAAGCTCAATCAACCGCTGATTCATATGGTCTGGGTGTTGCCAGTATACCTCACCCTTCACCGGTGCGATTTGTAATGTTAAATGCTGAGCAATATCATCATTTTGGCTATCCGGTGCCCCGATTAACCACACAGGGTAAGGACTCACAAACGCATCTAGTTCCAACTTTTGCGCCATTGCCAACATAGCTGATGCAGTTGCCGCCTCAGGGACAAAAATCAGTTTTGCAATGATGCTATTGCATCTTGAACAGGGAAAGGATTTATTTTCAATGACCTGAAAATTATCTGGCACGTTTTTAGTGAAAATAGGAAGTTGTTCATTCAATGGCTTTTGGGCTTGATGTTGTAATAATGCATCCGTCATTTGCTGCGCAACAAACGCAATGACAGCCTTGTTATCACTCGCATCCACATTCATGTAAGGCTGAAGCTGCGTATTTCCTTGGGTGGTTTCACTGACTATCACCCCACCGATGGCCTCATGACCATCGCGAAAAATCACGTAAGCCTTACCTTGTCTTATCACCGATACCCCTGGAGGAAGGGCTAATTTTTTTTGTGCCATTGATGATTTTCCCACTATTTTGCACGTGCCTGGACGAACTTAGCGCGGCGCTGGTAGTTCTCTTCATCATAGAGCGCTAAGGATTGCACCACCTCGCCGGCTACTAGCGCCTCTTTATATTTAATAAAAAAGAGTGGGGACTTCATACCCTCTAACCGGAAAGTGACTTTATCCGCAGTATTGGCATTAAGGCCCCAAGGGTGCATTTTTAACACCTGAGCACGAATAACTGTCGCAAATTTCCGCTGGCCTTCGGTGCCACTTTTGAATACCGTCATAAATCATCAACCTAATCAATGTTTAAGATAGTATTTTTACGTTATGTGAAGTTTATTTGCAAATTTTAAGGGGAATACATCCGATAAATTGAAAAGTTGACCGCGCTCATTTTGAGTGGCGATTTGTTGTCCATCTTGCCAACCTTGAGTTCTATGTATGCCCACTTCCCCATCATAAGGGTTGACTGGTGCCTTATTTAAGTGAAAAGTTCGCAAGCCCGCTTGGTATATGCCATCAAACCGATGCTGAGTAACGATATCATCCTCGATACCTTCCCAAATATCCTTACCCTGCTGCACTTCATAAACATATCTTTCCATGAGTGCTTGTCGTTGCAACAAGTATTGTGATTGAATCGGGGTTAACGACCCTTCAAAAGTTAACGCTTCAAGCCGTTCGATGACACTCTCTACCGCGTTGCGCGGTAGCGGAACGCTGCCCAATGAAATAGTTAACCCAGAAAATCCCATTGACTCAAGGGAAAGAACCTTACCAACAAAAAAAGGTTGTTTATCCAAATCAACCTGGGAACACTTCGGTATGGCCACCATGATGGGCGCCATATCAACGTTAAATTGTTTGATGTAGGCCGTACTGGCCTTTGTAACCTCTGTAATTTCCCAAATCGCCGTTGGCGCTGCGAGTACGGCGGAAAAATATAATCGTGCCATTGCCCCTTCGCGCCAACCTCTCTTACGCACAAAATATTCACCAATCGTTTCAGACTCAGATATCGGGTAACAAAAAGCCAATTCATCCGTTAAATCATCCGAAAAATACCATTCTGCAAGGTGGTCAAAAGGAATATCAGGGGCTAATCCGTCGAGAACAGTGTTAATAAGGCATTTTTTATATTGATTGAAATAGAATCCTTCTAAGTGACTCAAAAAGTTTTGAAAAAAATGGTCGTATTTACTTTTAACATGACTCATAGACACCTCTTTATACTCTTTAAAAACAGCACCTTAACAATAAACAGTATAACACATTAAGCACTGTATTTAAAAACAGTGTGATGTTTTTTTGCACGATAAAATAGGATGGATGACCGTCTTACAAGTCACAAATTGGTATGATTATTGCTCTTTTCCCTTCTGCTAGACCGCTTTTGTTTTTAACTGGTGTTCAGCACGTTTGTAGCTTAACGGTCGGATGACAAAATTCACTTTCAGCGGTGCTTTAAGTTCTCGCCCCTGCCAACGGCAGGAAATGGCGAGGCATTATTGCTCTTAGGTGGATTTATCCACCGTTGCTTGTGCCTTTTAATAAGTTATCTTTTACTAATACTTAATCTTTTTTAAAAAAGCTTTTGGACTCCCACTTCTTACTCCTTTTTCTTACTCCCATTAATGCTTTGATATACCGCCCTTATCCACAACCCACAGAGAAAGTAAAAAACGTACCTAGCTGTTTGGCAAAAAAAGGAGACGATATTATGTTTTACAGAAAGATTAGGCTGCTTTAACGTCTGATTTAAGCGACTAAAAACGTCCAGATGTGCAAAGTCCCCGCCAATCAAGACGGTTGCTTAAAATGCCGCTCAGTGGGTTTGAGGTGGGTTCGTGCTTTGTGAGAAAAACATATCAGCGGTGAACCGCTGTTTTACTGGGAGCTGGCGCTTGAACACTCGCCAAGTAAATGACAGGCCGTTATTGATAGCCTTTTGATAAGCTTGCTTTATCTGTGCGCGAATTGTGTCAGTGTATGCACCAATCGCTTGCAAGAACTGAGATGAAAGCCATTTATAAGAAGCTACAGAGCGTATGGTTTTTTCCGTTTCACCGGCATTCTCTGTGTGACTGGCAATTTTGACTTCCTGAACAACGAACACTCCGGCCAGCTTTAGCATATCGATATAACGATACCAGGTAGAGCTCGGGATCGCTTCTCCCCAACGCTTCGCATGGGCTAACATCAGTGCGTCATGGCTAGTGGTATCCATACCTATATTTTTCGCTTTACCGACTTGGCCACTCATTAAATCGCATGTGGTAATCATCGTTACCACTATTTCAAAGAGTTTGCGCTTAGTCCGTTCTGACATCTTTCTTGATATACCACCCTCATCAATTTCAAGCTGGCCACGATAGATAAGTTGACGAGCGTTATTGATCACTTCGTTGAAATAGCGAGGTAGACGAGCGTTTTTAACCTTGAAACCATCAAGGCTCGCTTTAAACGCATTAGCACCAACAGCGGTTTTATGGTTTTTTACATGCAACGCCGCAGCACGCTTTGCAGAGCGTAGCTTTTGCCGTTTAATGCGAGCTTTGTCAGTTGTTGTCTTTTGCACAATAATATCTAACGCTGTTTGATTTCAGGCGCAAATTCAGCACGAACCACCCCTTCCATCACTTCCATCGGAATACGACCGAACTTCTCCTTCGCACTTTGTGCCTTAGGGTTATTTGCACTTACATCATTACGGCTTATACCTGAATGCTGTGTAGTTTGACTCATTTCCAATACCTTACGAACACAATGAACCGCTTCATGGCGCTGTCGCTCAAATTCTTGTCTGCTCATACGTGCTTTAAATTGTGCATCCAACAGATCAACCATTAATAAATCAAACTCTTCAATCAGCGCGACCATACGCCAACCAAATCGACTAGTTACAAACAACGCCTTTTCAACCGGTTTTAATGAAGCGCACTCAGATGACGTCACACGGCGACGACGTTCATTTGCCATTAACCCTGTGCTTAACTGATTAATGGTTAAGAACGCTTCATTTAAACTGTTTTCAATCAAAATAAGCCCATGATCTGCGTATGGATCATCTTTCGCAGCAGAGGTTTCTAATACCGCAGTATGTGAAAAGAACCCGGGTAATCCCTGACTTTTGCCTTTGCGACCGTGCCACAACGAGACAGAATCACTGGCATGAAGTGCAATAGACGCATCGCTACGCAATAAACCCGCTCTGTTTTTATTTTTTTTCATCATCATTTCCTTTTTTGATATCTGACCAAATAGCACCGATACTGACCGCATGCTGTTTGGCTAAGACGAGTAATTCTTCTGCAGTGGGGTAAAGCGGATTAGGCAATTTCTCGATGTCAGACCAAAGCGCCAAATGGCAATCAGCAGGGATAGAGCGCTGTCGATAGTTGGGATCCGTATCAACAAAGCGGCGCCAAGAAGCACATGTGTGTTTTGAAATATTAAGCATGTCTGTCATTAATTTGTTAGACGCGCCGTAAATGATTAGCTCTTCACAAAATAATGGGATTTCAATACCTTCCATTTTTTTTAACAGGTAATTGCCGTTAATCTCGATAAATGCACAATCTAATTTCGCTGCCAATTCCTCTAACTGAGCCGATGACATATTCATTATTTGACACAGTTGCTCAGGAGGCAGCCCTAGCTGGTTCAATTCATGCGATTTACCATATTTTGCGTAAACACAAAGTTGATTTAAGAAAAAGAAATTGAAACTAATAGCAGCATTCATCACTCACCTCCTTCGCTAGAGAGTGCGCTATTGTCAGGGAGGGCCAATGCTGCAAGCGTCGTGGTTAACTTAATGAAAAAGCCATTCAAACGTTTGCCACTTGCTGTCACTTTAACCGAGTGAATATTCCTACCTTCTGTAGTTTTAAGATGAAGCCCTAAAGACTGAAAACCGGATTGAACCGCTAAATAACTGTCGGCATCACAACCCTGTTGGTACTTTTTACAAAAGACCTTCATAGCCGTGGGTGACACGATGAAGACCTGCCCATTCACCTTGTGAATAAAAGCCTCTGCTGTATTAATGGACACTTCACCAGCTAATAGTCCAGCTTCAATCCAGTTCCAAAACAAGATCCCAATTTGATGATCTGTTAGTTTGTTAAACGGCGTTACCAGTAGCTCTGGGCCCAGAACGTCTGCAGATTCATTTATGTCATTTGTTGATGGAGTTGCCTCAATTATTGGGGACATGAGCGCTTCCATTCCAGGGATCATGCTTATCAGTAAATCGTCTTGAACGATGACTTCTCGCGTCACATCGGTATCGTCTGTTTCAATAATTTCAGTATTAACAGACTCTGGGACAGGCTCCTGTTCTTCCACCGCAAATCCAACTGATGATATTGCTTCAGCTAAGGGCTTTTCATCTTCTGGCGGCAATATATCGATGGATCCAGGTAATGAGTTGAGCGCAAGCTCTGGCGCAAATGTTGGCAAGTGAATACACAAACACGTAAATTTTTGGTACCAGTTCACGTCAGTTAATGTCACTTTAATCGACCAAACCGCTAAACCCTGCTCGTTAGGGCGGATAATGTTGTGCTGCTGCAATTCATTAAACAGCTTTGTGTTTGAGGACGGTACGCCAGAGATCCCCCTGTCTAACAACGTGGTTCGAATGAGATCAGCAATCGGCTTACACACTAAATACAAGTGCTCACCGGCAACGAAGCCCTCCCCACCTTTTTTGTTAAGCAATACTTTTTTCTCTGTCAGCAAATAAGTCATCGTGACATGGAGCTGCTCAGCAAATGAGTTGTTCTCAAAGCGCATACGCTTCGCTGCGGCATTGATGCCGTCTTTTGATGCTCCCAAATCTTGCGCAACGCTGGCTGCATCAGCTTGTTTCACGATAAGCTCAATCACATTGTCAGGATTTTTATGGCCGGTTAGGTACTCGGTAAGGCAAGAATAGAGCATGGTGTCACTGGTGATGGACAACATGGGATTCTTCGAAAGCATTCTCGTTAAAAAGGAGTGTGCGATCCGTTGATGGTTTAAATAGGCTCGGTCATCTTTGTATTTGAACCGGTAAGGCTGTGTGAGTTTACCCACGGGCCCTAATGCCGGTGTCCAAACCTCGTTATCTGCGTCAACATTGAATAGCTCAATTTGCATATCCATGATTTTGCCGCAATCATGGAAAAGTGCGGCCAAAAATACCCCGTACACCCAAACAATCTCGCGGTGCAAAACCTCTTCAGGTGGGGTGTTGGGTGGCATAATGTAATTACGACGAATGCGCACCGCATAAATTGCCACGTCTAACGAGTGGTAAAGCAGTCCTTTGCGGCCGTGGTGGTGGTAACTCGCAGAAGCTGGCAGTTCTTGCACCCACAGCGCGAAATTCACAACAGTATCGATAACAAACTCAGTCCATATTTCATAGGGCAGCGCTAATCCGCTGCGTTGCAATACTCTGACTTTGTCTTTGATCGTCTCGTCTGCGCGTATTTGCGCTTCTGTCCACGGCATGAAATAACCGGCGGGAACAGTACCCTTTACTTGTAAAGGCACTGTTTTCGCTGGTTGCATCGCAAAGTTTTTAATTCTTTTGAAGAGATCCATCTACTACCACCCTTTTAACTGTATATTTATACAGTATTTTTATAAGTACAGTTTTTAGCGCTTTGTTGTCAATAAATTTTGTATGGTTATTTTACTTTTCAAACAAATCCGGCCTTAAATCATGCTTAGATATCCCTGTAATTTCAGAAACTTGCTTTACTTTTGTTGGATCGAGTTTTCGTCGACCGTTTTCTAAAAATGAGATCGTAGATTGATCTACTTCCAACATATCAGCGAGTTCATGCTGGGTGAGTTGATGTTTTCTTCTAAAATCTTTTAGGGCAACAAGCCCGCAATTACCAATAGTCATATTTTTTAACTACCTATAGAGATTGAGGGCAAGTTAAAGGCACTCATAATCACAAAAAAATTATGTATTTAAGGAGGTTGGGTGTGTGGCAAGAAAGAATTCGAGATGCACTAAAAAAGCGTGAAATGACTCAAGAAGATTTAGCTATAGATACAGATTTATCGCAAAGTGCGATATCAGCATTTTTATCTGGCAGAAAAAATCCAAGCCTAGATAGCTTAATCAAAATTGTAACGGCACTAGATATGACAATGGCGGATTTATTCAGTCCGAGTGAATCGTCATTTAATGAGCAGAACCTAGATGATGAATTTCGTCGTGTAAAATACGAAATGCAACAATTAATCAGGTCTGCTGAACCATCACAGTTACATTCTTTGTCATTGCTTTTAGCAATCTCAAGAAAAATCTTGCGTTAACCCCTGCCGTTTCCAAACAGAAAACAACAAATGAGCATTACTGAAAGCAGTAATGACTTAGGAGTGGAGTCTTGGTCTTAAGTAAACCAAGCGTAATCAAACCGTGTAGGTCTAATCACATTAGTTGATACCAATAACGACGTTATCGGTGCTTCTGTCAAAGACAAGAGAAGCTAAGTTTAGGATACCTCAATCAGCGTAAGCTGAACGCGACACATCTCATGAGGCCATTTAAGGCGTACTGCCGTGTGCTTCACACTGTAAGTCAGTGAGCAACTATTTAACATGCTTAGGCTATCATTCAGATATAGAAATGCCAACAACATTTTTCTGTAAAATGCTGTTTCTGTTTGGGAACGGATTTTTAAAGAGCGTGAACATGTGCACGTGATCATATTCACACTATAGACTAGAGTCAATAACTCTTAAACTAAGTTCTGTTTTACTACTTCAATGGGACTTTAATGACACCAATAGAAAGACGTATTTCATATACCGTCGAAAACTGTGGAATGAGCAACACCGAACTAGCACGTAAAATAGGTGTTGAAAGAACAACTGTAAGCAAGTGGTTGAAAACAGGTAAAATATCTATAGAAAACTTTGCCAGTTTATGCGTGACTCTTAATGTTGACCCTAGGTATTTTTTGTTCGGAAATCTGCAAGAAAACTTACTTGATAACATACAAGCTAATGAATTTAAAACATTAATTACAGCAGATATGATCAATGAACTAGATAAAATTATACGCTCGCATGAAAGTTTATTAAACGAATTAAAAAAACTGAGAAAATAGTAGCTTATTACGACCCTAACGTAGTCTAGCTTCTGACATTGCAGAACTAAACTTTTGCATAAAATCTGACTCAAATGCATAGCCTGATTGCATTAATGAGCTGATGTTAACAGTAAGATTATTCAGTTCCTCTACTGTAGGGTTGCCATCTGAGTTAGCAACAAATCCATCCACTACAGCCCAGGTTTCTTGTGCTAGTTCTAATGGATTTCTTTCATCTCCGAGCTTTTTGCGCTCCTTCTTTTCAGCTGCATCGATCTGAACAGGATCAACCCAGTAAAATAAAAACTCAATATGAGTGATTTTCCGACCTTGTTTCTTATAACTCCAACCCAAATTTTGAGTCTTTTCGTCAATTAAAAACTTAATCCTGTGCTCTTTTGATTCGATCTCTCTGATAGCCGGCGAAATGATTCTCTCAATGAAGCTATTTGTTCTGGCATATGTTTTTTTGATCAATTTCCCCTTTTCATCAAGTAAACCAAAAAACGCGTGAAGCTCTTCGAGAGAAAATGGGTTCAGTTTTCCTTGTCCATACTTAAACCTACATAGAGCGGTATAAAGCCTTTTGGCATAATCCGTTTCTAATGCCGTAAACGTATCATTGTAGATCTGACTATGGCCCTGTGATAAGCAGAGATATTCATTCATTAACAAATCATTGGGCACGATAGTAAGAACACCATCTTCATAGGATACTTGTTTGAAAAGACTACGAAAAATGAATCGACGCTTATTTGGTTCTTGCAATCCAATTGTTTTCTCGCTAAGTCGTTTTGCAGGATCTTTAATCACATTATAAAGCGACCGGTTATCAACTTTTAGCCATTCACATAAAACGTTTGAAGTGAAACTATAGTGCGGAGATGGAATAGTAGGTGGCGTCGAAACAGAGGAGTCTGAGATCACCCAGTGATCTTTATCGAGACGAGAAAGTAAAAGGGCAAATATATCATGTTCAACCGGAGACATTGATAACTGTGAAAAAACAAGACGATGAGCTTGCCTAAAAAAATCTGAAGTTAACTGCCCAATACGTTCTGTTTTAACTAAATTAGTATTTGCCACTTTTAGTACCTTAAATCAAATTTATAATGCTTAAGTCACGTTTTACTCTGCTTACCAGAAGAGTTAGATGTGTCTTAAGAACTTTGAGTGACCTTTCCACCAAATAGGCATTCTTTGAACAGCCAAGACAAGTTTAAACCGTCAGATCATGCGTTTTCATAAAATTGACCAGAGCAAACCGTGTCATATGGCTACATCCTATCAGAAACAAACAGAGCATCAAGTGTCTTTTAATCTAAAAACACTATTTACTCTGTTTAACGCATATGGAAATAAATCGATCTACATCTAGATGCATTCAGCGCAAAACCAAATGACTTCTGCGGTTTGGTTGATAGAGTGGCCAGGAACTTAGAAGCTAGATTACAATGCAAAAGAAACATATTGTAAAATTCGATAAATAGTACGCCTGCTCTAAAATTGTCTTTGCTTGTAGAAACTTACCTAAGCGCCGTCACAAACTAGGTTTTACGCCCAAATGACGGTAAGAAGTTGCATTAACTGGATTCTTTTAAGTGTGCAATTTTTATTGAGTATACTTATCCAATTAAATTATCCACAGCTTTTCAATAAACAGCAGAGTTAAACGTGTTCAAATTCAGAGTCAGACGTGTTTTTTTACGGAGTAAATAGTGACATTTAACAGAGTGAACAGTGTTTAATAGCAGAGTAGACAGTGACATTTAACAGAGTAAAACGTGTCGTTAAGTTGTGCAAGTTACTGATTTTTATGTTTTTGCAAGACACCATAGATCTTTATAGATCTTCATAGATCTTTCATAGATATTTATAGATCTTATTATATAGGATGTGCATATGTGCATATGTAACCGCAAGCGGTTAACACATACACACATATACACATATACACAATCACAATAAATTTTTTTCTTTTTCTTTTTCTTTTTTTATAAAGCGTACCCTCCCCACCCGATAGGTGAAGAGGGATATTAAAAGATCAGTTCCTTTTCCCTTTATCGGATAGGGCTTTTCCCTTGTGGAAAACCCTTCCCTTGCCCCCTTTAACCCTTTTCCTTTTTCTGTAGTAGAATTATAAGAACTTGATAATTAAGTTAAAACTATAATTCACTAATTAGATTTCTTTATAAAAAATATCTACATCACATTCGTTCTGAATCGCTATAACAATTGATTCAATATCATCAGTGTTAATTATTGATGACCAACTGCATACCTGTTCCTCCTCTGTCTGAATTAATTCTTCATAATTATCAGCCTTACCACCATATGAAGATACTTTTGCTGGATTCCATATCAAATATTTATTCATATTTTCAACAGAAGCATCAAGTTGTTGTGGCAATAAACGTGTCAAAGCAGCTAGTACGATTGCTGAATCAACTTTGCCTTCATTATCAAAGTGAATAACTGACTCTGTACTTAAGTTATCTTCAAGCCATAAGATTAATTGCTCAAAAGCAAAAATATCAGACGGTATTGTCATGTTGTCTCTCCATAAAAAGGACAACAACCCAATGGGAAATTGTCCCATTGGGTTTAAGTTTATTGATTAAGCATTCAGTAACTTCTTCGCTAACGCGACCTCGATACTGTCACCATCAGAGTTAAGAGCATCTAGGCCATTATCTGGCATATCACCAGAAGTCGATTGAGTCACAGCAATCTTCTTGGCCATTAATTCCAAACAAGTCATTTGTGCCGTGTTGTTGTAACCTAAAAATGTCACATCAACATCATCACTCTGCCCTATTCGCCAACTGCGCCGAGCAGCTTGCATCAACGTGTAAACGTTATAACCGGTTTGCATAAAGATAATTGATGGAAATTCCAACAAATCTAGTCCTGTTTTGACCAGTTCAGGATTACAGATTATACAATCAACACCTCTATCAACTTGCTCCAATATCCAGTCCTCCCGATCTTCTGTTTTCACAGAAGCACGCATCACTGCAGCCTTTATACCACTTGGTTGCAATAATGATTTTAATCGAGTGGCAGTATCGCGTTTACCGGTATATGCGGTATACACAAGTGTGCGCCGCCCTTTGGCTTTATTACTATTCACCATTTCAATAAGCCGTTCCTCTTTTGGCGTCGGGCGTTCATCATCAAATAGTGAAGGCACAAAGGCCAACGTTTCTCGTGTTCGTGGATGCAATACGTTTTCAGCCCTAAAACAACAATCTGGCCAAGCTAAAAGGACGTTCATCACCACACCTAATAACGTGGTATCTCCCGCCCTTAACGCTTTTCGTAACCGTCCTAAAAGCGTTGTTTCCAATGCGCTATATCTTTCTGCCATGTCAGCATCGAGATCAACACCATCAAAAAACTCCTCATAAGCCGGTAAAATATTGCCTCCAATATCTTTAAGTTTAAGAAAAGCCGTATATGGCAATACGTATCGAGCAACACCTAATGGACCAAATCCAGGAGCGCGTGTTTGACTCACCCGAATGTTTTTACCCTTAGCTGTTTTATGATTATCCTCACTGGATACCTTCATTATCTCTTTGATAATGCCGTGTTCTTGTGAAAATGCCATCGCAGCACTGCCTAAACGTCCATTGTGGTAAGTGTAACCATCTTTCATCATGATATTGGGCATACAACGCCACAGTAGATAAAACAAATCTTCTGCATAACCGCCCATTAATGTGCCAGTCAGGAGTAACGTTTGTTTCGTGCAAGACGCTAAGACTTGCATCGCCTGTCCTTGCGCCGAACCAGCGTTCTTATACTCATGTGCCTCATCAATCACCATTAGATCAAAAAAGCCTTTTGGTAAATATCGCTTAATGAATTCACTCGCTTGGTAATCACCTTGGCCAAACGCAAATTGGGTTTTAGCCAACTTACGCTCAATACGCTCAGCTTGTCTGTCATTAAATACAAACTCACCCTCAGCATCGATAAGATTTACAAGTTCGTAAATATTATCCGTAAGTGCTTCAGCCATATTGTTAACCCCAAAGGCGTCTATAAGCCTTGCAGCAGTGGCTTCTCCTATCGTCGGCAACGTCATTAACGATCGTTTTACCGTACCATCTAATGAACCATCAATCCGTTTACGATGTAGCGTCCATAAAGGACTTTCACATTGCTGACACCAAAGCTGATTATCTTGAGGAAAGTTAGCCGGTGTAAAAGCATAACCTTCTTCATCTTTCACCTCTGAAAAACAGTCAGGACAAACTACATGGTTAGCCCAGCCGTATTGTGGATCATCAATGTCTCTACTAAGTAATGTCCGCTTACGTTTAATCTTAAACGCAACCTTCCAGTTATATCCCATTCGCATCCTGACACGGCCTAGAATGAAATACTCGGGTCCGTCATGTTCTGTGGCTATTGCTCGGATCTTCAATAGTGATAACAATGTATCTGGACCATTTAATATCCACACTTTTGCATTATCGACTGTATCCAAGATTTCACGGCGCCACTTGTAAACTAAATGCGGTGGGGATAACACCAGTATACGGTGAGCTTTACGCTCAGCATGTAACACTGCCGTAACGGCGATCGCCATCATCGTCTTGCCAGTGCCCATCTCTGCATTAATAATCGCAGCAGGGGCATTGTCATCCACCAATAAACTCGATACCGCTTGTACTACCTCTGCTTGTGCCTCAAAAGGGACTCGCTTAAGGCTTTGCATAACCATATCTCTATCGATACAAGCATGTTGGTAACGAGCTGGATAAGCGTTCTCCACGTTTGCTAATAGTCCAGAACCAAAATCATGTATGAAATCCGTTAAAGAAACAGTGTTCTTTGAGGTTTGAACTTCAGATTCTTCGGTAACAAGATGAGTTAATATTGCCTCAGTCATAGCACTTCCTCCGATTGATTGCTGTACGAAGGTTGTAGCGAATGACCTTGTAATGTCAGAGAGCGATCTTTTATTGCCTCAGCGATAATGGATTCAATTACATCTGGTTCAAGTTTGATTTGATAACCAAACACTCCCCAACTGGTTAGCGCTTTAACACAATGGCTTAATAACTCTGCAAGAACATCTTTCCATTCATCAAGCAATGGCAGATGGCACAGATTTTTAACCAGGGGCCATAGCGCATCCCAATTCAAAGTATGTTGACTCAATACCAACGCTTCTTGACTGCCATGCGGTGTTTTCATTAATGTCGGTAGCATTAACCAGGTATGCACCCATTCTCCGACAGGGGTATATTTGGGTAATCGTGTGCTTAATTTTTTCATGTCAGTGACACGATTAAAATTAAGTAGTTGTGTATCACCATTCGGTAACTTCACAAACCTATCGCGATAACCCCCTTGGCTAACAGGTAAGGTTAATGCCGCGAAAAAATGTTGCATTTCACCATCTCTGGCCCATAACGATAGAAAAATGATGTCGTTATTTTCGTCCATCACAAATGCATCAATATACAGACCACCATTGAGTGCGATAAGCGGTGTTGTTTGTGGTAAATATTGCATAGAGCCTTATCCTTAAATATGAATAAGCCCCGTGCATAGGGGCCTATTGCCCCTAATGGGAAGTGAATTATTGAATAACGATAATGTCACCAAAAGTATCACCTTCAGTGATATCAATTGCGCGAATTGTCGGTATAAATTGGTCTATTCGAGTGGTTATAGTGTTGATTTCATCCATAGTGGTAACCGTTCGCTGCACTTTTTGAGTGCCCCCCTTAACCAACAAATGTTTGCTACCATCATTGCTAACTACATGACCTGATATTTGTCCCGCCGCTAATGCTAGGGATAAATGCCAGGGCGAAAGTTTACGTAAAGGACTCGGTATCGTGTGATGACAAGCTTGTGAAAACACGCCGCCAAAACGCTGCCATAAACCTTTATGAGTGAAAAAAACATCACCCAGTAATGCCTTATCCGGACTAACAACTTCGAATCGAAATGGCGTTGTCGATATCGCGGGTACTTGGTATGGTTCAGTGACGGGTGACGTCGGTAATATTGCCGCTTTGCTAATACTCTGACCGATATTAACTAATAGATCTCGATGCCTATCTCTAATAAGCCTGAGTTCTTCTCCATTCATATCGCGTTTAACGCCCATAATAACCACTTGATTGAAGCGATCTGTTGCGGCTGAATAAACACGGATATCACCGATGTTTCTGGCTAAATAATGACAGAAACCAGGGCTAAGACTGGGAAAGGGCACAACTAAAGCAACAACCCCTTCTTTGCGTAAAAAGCCCAAACAGCGACGTGTAAACTGTATTTCTAATCGATTCATGCCTTTGTCAGCTTGAGCTAAATTGTCTGCAACAACATCCCCATATGGGGGATTAAGAAACAGAAAACTCATGCTATTACTGCCAACTACACAGTCAAAAGTATTGACATTAAGTACATGTTCGAGCTGCTGGGCCGCAATGGTTGCGCGTTCTTTATTAAGCTCAATGCCATAACAACTCATCGGATTAATAAAGCGCTTACGCAGGAATTGCAATGCAGCACCGTCACCACAGCAAGGGTCAATCGCGCGGATGTAACCAGCAGGTACGGTGAGTAAACAGGCTATCCCCTGGAGGGTCTCCTCATCCGTTGGGTAATAACCGTCTTTTAAATAATTATGTGCTACGCGTGGGTGCATAATTGCCATAAGCAATCCTCCAAACACGGCACTTCCCCACAGGAAAGCCCCGTGGGTTATTAATGTTAATTTATGGTTTAAGCATCAATTTGCTTAATCCAAATTTTCTCCTGAGGTTTAAATTCCCATACTCGTTTTCCATCAAGGAACTGCCCTTTCAAGTAATTTATCTGCAGTCGCATTTGTTCACGATTGGTTGGGTCAAGCTTTACGGCATTACCTAATGGCCAGAGATCACCGAAAATTAATTCAGCGCTATGGGGTTCAAGAGGTATTGCAGCTTCTGTTTGAACTAACGAGTTATCTACTAATGGTTCGCTCAATGGAGATGGATGTTGTTCAGCACGTTCTTCCGTTAGTGGATCAACATTCATCGGCTCATCGATTTCAACAGGACGTTCATCAAAGTTATCAAGCCAAATTTGCGAGACTTCAGCTCTGGTTTCGATGGTAAATCGATGCCCTAATTGATAACTTCCTGAATAAATCCGCTTAATTGCAAATGTGCCGTGGTATACACCTTCTGAATATTCTTCAAGCAGCGCATCTTTTACGGTAAATCTACCGATATCGAGCTCAAGTTGAGCAACATTGAATAGACCAAAGCGCCCAGAGATAGTTTTAATCGTTAATGTGCCTGGAACTTGTAACATAAGAACTCCAAAAATAATGAAGATCTTTCCACCGGAAAAGATCTTCCGGTTAAGGATACTAAGTACTAGCAAGGGTAAAATGTCTGTATTAAGACCGAGGTGAAGGGTACTCCAATCAGCCTAAGCTGAACGCGACACATTTCATGGAGCCATTTAAGGCGTACTGCCGTGTGCTTCACACTGTAAGTCAGTGAGCAACTTTATTACACAAAATAGCTTACCATTTTGAATTGAATTAGGAAATAGGAAAAATTTCTACTGGTTAGTAGGAGTATGTTCATGGAATTTAATGCGTTGAACTTTTGCTTAAGTAGTTAATAACTATTTGTTTTTAAAGGATATAAAGTGATTGTATTTAATGGATTTTACTTTTGAATTATTTGCCATTAATCGCCCAATCTCAAAAGCCGCAGCAGCACGCCACTAATGTTCTTTTTCATCTTTATACTAATTACCTCAAGAAGTGCTTATTCTTTCAAAAAAGTGGCACTTATTGATAACTTAGTTAGATGATTTTTTTCCAAAATCCCGTAGTACTTTCTTAACACACTCAATATTTTAGGGTTTTCAAGTGCTCCTAAATGAGAAGGCCCGAGACTGCAATTCAGCAATATCGGGCCATAGGTCTTTCGCTTTATGCTAAGGAACTGGCACCGCGACAAAGGCGGGAGAAGAACCGTCAGCTAGCTACACTCCAAACAATAGACAAAAAACTTGGTGTTGTCTACTTGCTGTCGTGGGTGCGTTTTCTCCACTTCGTGAACAATATGGCTTTCTAATAGTCGCAGGCCTTACGATTGCTAAATGTGATTGATAAGAAGCGGATTGAGTGCGTTCTGCCTTAGTACAGCAAATTAAAGGTCAGTAAAGGCCACTGTGAGTGGCCTTTATTTTTTACTAATATGGAAAATATGCCGTTATAAACGAACAAAAGATGACGCTAAAAATCGGCGTCACAGTCAAAGATTAACTCTATTCTTCTTGCATTATCTGTTGGATCAATATTTTAATTTTTTCGCGTTTTTCAGCATTTATTCGAGATAGCGTTATTGTTGATTTGTGTGGAGAATCATCATGATAACGAATAAATTCATTGTTTTTCTCACCGCTGAACAAGGCTATTGGTTCCACACTTTTTTTCTGACGACCAACTTTAGCTTGCTTCTTTTTCAGCACAGATTCTAAGCAAGAGAACACTAAGATTTTATGTTCTTCTATGTTTTGACATTCAGAGATTTTACTTTCAATGAGTTCATAAGTTTCTAGAACAAAATCTTCAATGCCATCTTCATTTAACGCTTTAATTGACCTATTAATTTTGATTAAACGTTGACTGTCAGCAGCAGAGTTTATCTCGTCTTTGTCAAGAAAGAGAGTGTATAACCTGTCATCGACGTTATATGCATTGATATAGCGAGACAAGGTCGCTTCTGAAATCCCTTCACCCTCTGCAAATTGTTTTTGAGTTTGATCTGTTTCAGCCATTTTTAATGAGTAAAACTTACCCCATTCAAAATCAGTAAATTTTTTCTTTTTGTCAGATAAATCAACGATTTCTTTTGCTTCTCGCTTAGTTAAAGGTTGGTCTGATACCTCAACGGAATAACTACAATCCTTCAAAATCGCAGCAGCCCTACGCCGTGAACCATCAACAATCAAAATATGATTATCAGTATCGGAATACCCAATTGCTGGATATAACTGCATTGCAGCAATTGTAGGTAAAATATCCGACAGAGATTTTTCATTCAGCCAGGATTGTTCTCTAATATTTGAGCTATCAATACGTGTGAACTTCTGTATATCCCCTTTACCATTAAAAATATGTAACTTGAGTGTAATTACCCGCCCACTCGATAGTGTTAATGTGCGTTGTTGAGGTGCGATTAAGTGGTCATTTTCTTCTAAGGGCTGAGAAGTCCCTGTCGCTAATGCTTCACTACGTTTGCGTAATCGGTCTTGTAGTGCTGTTTTACCTGACATAATTACTGTTCCCCTTTATGGTATATCACCATCATATCTATCAGTTCTTTTGCCCATTCAGATGCTTTTATGTATGAACGATTAAACGCATCAGTGCTGCCTGTATAATTTTTTCTTATCATTGAAAAAATCGTTGTCGAACTGTCAGTGCAGCGCTCAAAAGCGTCTTCGGCAGGTAAGGGGTGTTTGAGTACAAATTGATGTCCAAAAATATTGTATAACTCTGAGACTGCTCCTTGATAAATATCTTGATCATGCTGACGCTTATTCGACACATCCTTTGATATGTAGGCGCTGATAAATTTCAACTTCTCACACTGATAACCATCAGAAATCATCTGTTCGATGACAATGGGTAAGCGTTCTACAAAGCGAACCGTTGAGTCCCAATTATAAAAAGTAGGTGGAACGGGAATGAAAATGCCATCTGCCGCAGCAATGCAATTTTTCATCACTTTATCCATATGTGGACCAGCGTCCAAAAAGATAAAATCATAATCTTTAGCCAGATTTTTTATGACACGATGATGCAATAGTGTGAAGTATGGCTGACCTTCTGTTATGTCGAGATCGTCCAGCTCATCAGCTAAGAATCCATCCAAAGTGCCACAGGGTAAAATATCCAGATTTGTAATTGATGTTTTCTTTACCCCAGATAACAACAGTTCATCACGAGTCAATCCTTTCGAAGCCATGGCTAGAACTGACGTTAAATCGCTATCAGAAATTTCATAGCCAGGCAGAACTTGTTGAGTGCTTGTGCCTTGTGGGTCTAAATCAATGATCAATACTCGAACCTGTTGCATAAGGTATTTATCAAGTAAAATCAATGCTTCCGCGAGCATGTTTGTGCCTAGTGATTTTCCAACACCGCCTTTAAGGTTTTGCAGAATTGCGACAAAGGCATTTAGTCCTTTATCTCTGTAACGAGTGACACCCAGATAATCTCCAACCTTCCAGCAATCCTCAATGGATAATTGATACTGACCTGAAGCTGTTCGAGGGAATATTACACCCTCGGTTTCTTGTTGCAGCATGATCTCTTTCAATGTGTTCATTGCGATCGGTTTGTTCGTAAATTTTAATAATCGATGCAATTCACGTTGTGAATATGTTTGTTTTGAAACTTCATTTTTTACATCTTTTTGAACATCTGAACGAAATTGACGAGAGCTTGTAGCGCGAGATCCCATTGCAATAAGGGCATTGTAATCCATGGTAGTTCTCCTAATTATTTTGAATAATGCTAACTGATTCATTTTTTTGAGTCAATTCCGAAATTATGAATCATTGATGCTTTTTTGATTATGTCTGTTTACAAGTGGCTAAATAGGGCATAAACTGAAAATCAATGGAATTTAAGGCATTAAATTGCGAGTGAAATACAAGTAAATTAGCTTTAAAAATATGAGTTTACACCTTCTTTATTTATTGGATTAGTTTAGGTGATTTTGATGAAAGCATTCCTAAAACGCTGGCACGCTGAGTTCAAAAAGGACCGAGAAATCAGACAAAGTACGCTTCTACCAACGATGTCGATAGAAGCGTATGTAAATACATTTCATGATTTAAACCAAGAGCCTGCGTCTAAGAACCCGCTGTCCTATTTTAAAGGTGGTGGGGGAGAATGGCGTGACGATGCTGGTAACCCCGATCCTAATGGTCCTTGGTTTTATTAATTTTATTTTTTGAGTTGTTCAATTCCTTTTGATGTGGTGCTCTTGATAGTATTTAACCCATCATTAAATCCGCTCCCCAAGCTTGTCATTTGATAGCCTGCAAAACCGATAACGCTCAGCCATAGTGCTGGCACAACTACATACAGTATTAACAACACGACTTTGATGATTTCAGAGTCCAATGCATTCATGGCGCTCGCGCCATATGAGATAGGATCGGTTATGTTGAAGTCGTGACCGCTATACATTGCCGATAACAATTTAGACTCGAGAGAACGACACCACTCCCACCAAAACGTAAAGAACTGAACCCCAAAATAGGCAACGGTTACCGTGATCAATACTCGCCATTGGTATAATGCTAAGGGTAAAATTAATGGGATTGAAATGATGATCACGCTCGTCAGTAACGCTTGAAAAATGGGAAGCGCTTCCTTAACAATAAAGAATACCGGCTCCATAAATACGCGCCCCGCAATTAAGCCTGCCCCCCCTGCGGTACTGCCCCACATTTCTGATATGAACTTTTCGCCACTCTTATCGATCACTGCACCATAGCCTCGCGTTGTTCGCCCTGTTGCGTTGATATTCTCAGTGCTCAATGCTCTGCGAATCAGCATGTCCTTACGGCCTTCAGCAGTGATTTCACCTTTAAATAGCTCATCGAACCAGCCTTGTGGTTGCATCACGTCAGCGTAGATTTCGGGAGAATTTTGCCGGATTTCTTTGGCTAGGCGATTACGGAGGCCATGTTGACTGTCCTGCCACCATTCATAACAGCTTGGATAGGCATGGGTTGACGCCTCGGCTTTGCCTAAACGTACTGCCCAATTTTCGTTGTAAGCTGCATCACGCACAGCGTTATATGGAAATGTTGGGACGGGTTCTAATGATGAGATTCCTCTATACGTGGTGTGTGCTGCTGCGGGATTATTTGACATAAAATACTTATCCCCCAACCATAGAGCGTGGTCAAAGTCTTTATCTGCCACACTTTGGGTTTGATAGGACTCTCTTACCATTGACGATTTTGCATTCGCAAAACATTGCTCATAAAACTGTTGGGTTTCTTGCTGTAAAGCTGGGGAATTAATGCTGACTTCACTCAACTTTAACTGTGAACGAGTGACGTCATAAGAGCAAGGGATTGACGCAACTGATGCATTGGTAATGCCGATTGATAGGCCGTGGATCAGTTTCCACCAAGAGGGCACTTTGGCAGTTTCCCCGCCCAATGATTCAAAGGCACTGTCCCAACTGGTCCCTGTGTCACTCCCGGGTTTAGTTGATGCGACACCACATTGTTCACTGCGAACGTTATTGTAGGTCAGAGTCTCCAGTCTCAACGATTGACTGGGCACCATTGCAAAAATATAAGCCGCGATAGCCAATACCAGCCCTACAGCACTACGATTGAGAGACAACAATCCTTTATTACCCTCATCTTCCCCTTCGCGCATTGCTTCTGTCATGGTGTTAAAGACAATGACAGCCAGAGGCAAAACCAACAGGTTAGCACTCGACAATAAGTAAAAGATTTTGTTGGAGATAACCCAAGCTTGCAACGTTAAAAATAACGTCAAATAGTCATTTACTACCATAGTAACCCCTCTGCTGCAGCCTGATGTAACGTTGATAAATAACCTTCATAACACGTCGCGAAAATAGCCACGATGAGCGGGATATAACGATGTTGTCGGAAGTAATAGTAAAATGCGATATAACCCAACAGACGCAGACCAATCATGTACCATGCATACGGCAGCGGCGTGAGGTTATTTTCAGGGATTGCTGCTGCTCCAAGGCTTAGCAACATCATCGCCGAGATAAAAAGGAACGTTGACAGTAAAACGAGGCCACTCTTTTTAATAAATTGACGCCAGATTGCTTTATTCGTTTGTTTATTCATTGGCTAGCTCCAAACTTACCACCTTCAAACGATGAGTTGACCTTGGGTGCATCTGGGCTCATCTGACGGTCTGCGTACTGCTTACGCGAAATCACTTCATCAATGATATTGCTGGAAAATTGTTGCCTGACAGTCGCTTCAAACCTCAATAATTCAATGTCTTGCTCGAGCAGTGCGATTGATTTATCAATGTCAGCGAGTGCCACTTTGTTTTGAGCAATGTAGGTCTCTTTCTTGCCCGCAATTAACGCTCTACGCGCTAAGAGTGCTTTATCGATAGTTTGCACTAATGCCACTTCAGATATCACTCGTTGCTCAATAATCTCCCGGGCAGGATCGACTTTCAGTGCTTGAATAAATGATGGCGGGAACGAAGGCGTGCCATTTTTACTCACCATGGCTTTTTGCAGTTCTTGCTCAATTGCGATCGTTTGTTTGGCCACTTCCGCACTTAACCCAATACCGGCAATAGCACCTTCTTTGCTTTTGTCGGTGCCAGTCTGGGTAACAACATCACCAATCACACCAGTAACCCATTCAGTGAGTTCTTCTTTGGTTTCCCAATAACGATATAAGCCTTCTTTTTTGGGTTTTGACTGACCTTCTGTCAATATTTCGAATCCTGCAATTGCAGTATCTGTTGTGATCCGAATAGGCTGCTGATTACGTCCTCCGGCCGGAATGCCACCTCGCCAAACCACCCCTGAATTACCTTTGTCCTGCTCAGCGTCTTTCTTAGCTTGGACGGCATCACCTTTCTTTGCTGCAGTAGTCCAGGCATTGGCTTGGCTGAGTTGTGCCCACTCGCTTGAGCCTAAGCCGTCACCCATCCATTTCGTCATGTCTTCACATGAACTTTTAGCATTGTCGAAATCAAATTTACTTTGCAAAACACCATTTGTGAGTAAATCGTATAAGCCAGGATCTTGTTTCTGAATAAAATAACCAGGAAGAGACATCACTGCAGACGTTGCATTTTGTAAGACGCTACCCATCATGTCTTGAAAACCATCTGTAATACCATTTAACTGATTTTTTACCGTCAATTCGGGATCTAAATTGCCACATTGCAGGTTCATGTCCCAATTCACACCAATGGTTTTTTGTTTAACACGCTGCTCTCTTGCTGGCGCTGAAATGACGTTACCTCCACCTATGGTGTAATAAATTAAATCCGTTTGTGCGTGACTAGGTACACTCATTGTTACCAACGTAAAGGCTATAACGCAGACTAAAAATCGCTCTTTCATTGAATTTTCCTTTTTAATTGCCAAAATGGGCGATTAGCATCGTCCCTTTGCGCTCACAACCACGGTAAGTGCGCCACACTGCCCAAACATATTCTCCGCTGTCACTCATTCGGTCGGCGAATGGATCGGTTATTGACGTACTATCATCAATATCAGGCCAAACACCGGCTTTCATTTGGAGCTTGGGATAGAGAGGTTGCCATGCTGTCTCGCTGTTATTCGGTTCAACAGCTTCTGGCGGCCAATAGCCTAGTTTCTTACTAGCGATCAATGACTGATAGACGCGGCTTTGCATCGGTCTTGTCACAATGTGAGCGGCTTTAAATGCGGCTAAGGCTGCGGATTTATAGGGGTGTTTTTGGACTGAGAATCCACCACGAGGATAGATGTTGCCCCAGTTACCTAGTCGATTTGAAAGCGGGTTCCAACTAGACATATTTAACACATCAGGAATATTGAATCGCCATCCTAGTGTATCGAGACTTGATAAGTAGTAAGGCATAAACGGAGTGGCGGGGCCCTTCAGTGAATACCCAAAACTAGATAACATTTCAAAAAATGTTCCCTCGGCAGGGTGACCGATAATATCGGTGTTCTGAAACGTGACAGTTGTGCTGTCCAATAATGCGGGGCTTTTAGCGTGACTATTGCCTCCGCCTCGTGCTGAAGAATTAGCTGGTGACATCCAAGCGGTTATGTCCCAAGGTGCTTTCCCTGTTTCTTGATAACTCATTGCTATCATGTCAGGTAATCGGTGTTTAACTTTAATTGATTGGTTTGTTTTGCAGCCAACAGGAGTGCATGTCATCCATAAACAGCCGCCTATAACTTGGTAATCAATACAATCGGGACAAAGGCTGCTCTGCAATATTTCAGCAGTATTGATATTGCCAGCATAACTGTAGTTGATTGAGATGAATCCCATCATGAACAATGAAACGCGTAACCGACGTTGAGTAGTTGTCACCAGCCTTCTCCTTGGTAGTGAACCCTCGAATCCTCTATGGATTGTGCTTTTAATAATGCCGCTTCGAGCGCTGTACAGCCCTGTTCATCCATGAAGTCTTTACGCTTCTTTTTTGCCTCGCCGTCAGTCTCACCCAGAGCAAGATAAAGGGCAGGGGGGATAATGGTAAATCGGGCTAAAAGACTATCGTCCATACCCATTACCACGCCTTCTTTGAACTTATGCTTTTCAGATGTCATTGAGCGTATGAGATCTAATTTGTTATCACTCAGTTTCTTGAAGTCTTGTAGCGTGTTGAGTTCATCTTCACTCATGTTAAGCAAAACCCACCATTCGGCATTGTTAAGCATTTTTCGTGAAACACTGGGGAAGTCTGCGAGATCTTGTGTTGCCAACCAAAACCATGCTGAGAGTTTTCGCCACATTTTGACGATCTTCGTTGCATAGGGAGCGAGTAAAAGATTGGTTGATATAAGATGGGCTTCATCGGTTAAGCAGACGATGGGGACGCCTTTATATTGATCGCGCTCTGCAATACCGTTGATGCGGTTGATTAACGAGATATAAGCCGTGGCCATCTGGGCTTCATACCCGTTCTTAGCATAAATACCTAAATCAATAATGGTCACATCGGCCTCTGGCCATGCTTCTCCTTCACCATTAAAAATTTTTCCTTCCATCCCTTCACAGAAGAAGGCCATCGAATCGCTCATCATGCGTGCGCGTTGTTGACGTTCTGGCGGATAAGTATCCTCGGTTGAAAAGGCTAATAACGCTTCTCTTACATGAGTAGGGCGCACCATGACATTATTGGCTTGGCATGTATTGGCGGCATTGACTAATGCTTGACGTACCATTGAGCTATCAGCGCGTCTGTAATCGTCCAGTTCGCGTTGCTCACCACCGGTTATCATCATTCTGGCCATGATCTCTAATTCACCAAGAATATCGCGCTCTTCACTGTCATCATCATTATCGTTTAAGCGCTCTGGCAGTAATGCTGCATCACTGGTGACGTGAGGGACATCCACACCAGCAAGGTGTTTTGCATCGGAAAAAGGGGCGAGTGATGTATTGCAACCTGGCTTTAACGATACTTTATTTACGGTTAATCCGTGCTTACGGCAGTAGTCAGCCAATAATCCAAATGAATCACCGGCTTCAATGATGAACAATCTTGGCCTATGAATGGCAAGTAAACGCAAACAGATACCTACTAACGTCGCCGATTTTCCTGAGCCAGAAGGACCAAATAGGTTTAAATGCGCGTTAGATCTAAAATCAGTCAGCGGGTCAAAGCTGAGAGGCTCACCTCCTCGATTAAAAAACGTGAGCGTATCTGCGCCGGTTCCGACGCTACGACCGAAAAGTGGCGACAGCCGTAACATATCTTCAAGCCATACAAAGCCACAATACCAGTATTTGCTATCAAATTGCGGTTGATAGTTCATCGGTAACCACCGAAAAAAAGCATCTAGTGGTGCGATTTGAGTGCTGTTATCAACAAATTTTGCGCCGAGGCCTTTGGTGTCAAATATTGATCGCAATACTTCAGTATGGCTCTCGATTTCTTCAACACTTTTTCCTTGCAAATAAATGGCTATTTGACCACGCCATAGCGCATTTTTATTCAGTTGTTTATCCATTTCATCGCATTGCTCGCGGCAAGCCACAGTTTCAGCTTCTCCGCCCACCGCAGATTTTTTTATTTCAGCGATACGCTCTCTACCAGCTTGAGTTGACTGAGGGACAAGGGTCATTGTAAACATGCCGCCAGGCGGCAAATCATCAAAGAGCACTTGCTTGTCAGCATCTTGCTGACTGTCATCTCCGACCTCACCAAATATTCGTCCTGTTAAAAACGATTCACTGCTCCAACTGTCCAGCTCCACAACCCGCGTTGCCACGCGCTCATTCTGAGTGTTTTTGAACCACCACAGGCCGTTTTCGACATCTGCAGTGACATGGCTTTGCAATAATCGCTCTGAGTAATCACGATCAATTATGGAGAAACGTTCTCGATGACTCAGTTCTTCACGGTGACAGGCAGGATTTAAAAAAGGCGCAAGCCAGTTAAACACTTCTTTGCCACTGGCTCGGCTAATACCAACACCATGATCTGACATTGAAGAAGGGTTAAGCAGGTAGCGCTGCAGTGAGGCTAACTGCTTACGATTTTTTATTACTTCTGATTTACCCGTGTTCGTGGGTAACCAGCGATAAACCGCCATAAACACTTGTCGAGAGCGACCACGCCAAGCACGGTTTTTGGAGCTGAAAATGCCTTGCTCACGGCCAATTAATGCAAAATGCTTTGCATCTTCATTGAGTACCGCTTGGCTAAACGCATCATCGATACGCACTTTTTCTTGCAACCTTGGCATCAGATTGGATAAATCATCAATGTCTCTAGCAAATAATTGGATGATCCACGGGTTATCTTCATCAGCTTTTTTCCCCACGGTCACAAAGGCATTGGTTAGATTGCTTAAAATGGTATTAAGCCCAAGTTGGTGTTTATCCTCGGTCGATACCGGTGTGATAGCAAAAAATGCGCCTACGGACTGCCCATCTTCTAACTCTGTGACGCCATTTTTGTCTACTTCGCACCAAGGTAGCTTCGCTGCAAAGGAAGGCGGTACGCTATAGTCTATTTCAGGCGCGGTGAGCCCTTGATTCGGATTGAAAAAACGTGTCACCTTCTGGCTTAGTTGAGACAGCATTATTGTTCTCCTACTGGCATTCTGGCTTTTTGATCGCTAGGCGTGGCGTAATGTACGCGCTCATAAAGGGGAAATACCGTGCTGTATCCTGGGACGGGCATCGCTCCGGTGCGGTGCGGGTAGACATAAAACACCACATCTGGATTAGGTAAGCGTGGAAATTGATTAAAGACCTCACGGTAACTATTGCGGGTATAGTCAGCTTGGTGTTTTGCCAGAGTATCAGGTGACAATTCGCGGCGTAGAGAGGCGCGCTGTTGCAACACCTCATCATTTGCCCCCGCCCCCATTTTTTGCTCCCATACGGTTTTGACATTGGTGTCAGGTTGGGGAAGGGTTGATTGTTGGCTCGTAGAACAAGCGGATAAAAAACTGACTACAAGTGTCAGTAATACTAAATTAATCCAATACATAAGTGCCTCCAGTTGCTTCTGTTGGGTAACGAACTTTTCGAGGGGTGACGGGTTTGTCAATGTGTAATGTACGACCGAGATGGACTGATATGGGCGTACCAGGCGGGGTATAAATGGCATCAAATGTGCTGGCCATACGCTCTTTTATCCAAGTGTTCACATTTTCCACGCTACCGGCTGCAGCATTGGCTAGTGCATACTTGCTGGCATCACCGGTAACAGAAGAACTACCACCACCGTTGTCTGATATTGAGGTTGTCGTTTGGGCGGCGGCAGCTGCACTGGCTGCTGCGCTGACGCCATCAAGTACACCCATCATCGTGAGGTAACTGGGGGCATTGGTTATTTTGATGCCGTTAAGACAAGGATTGCCATTAGGATCTGCGAGGAAACCGAGTTGCATCGACGTTGTTACTGCGCTGCCGTCAAAATCACTACTTAAACCATCAACGGCTTCCGGTATAGAGATGACACTGCCGTCTTCCATGATGAAATCGAATGATTCTACTGAACCGCGCACACAGGAGAGATTCCAGTCGCCGGTGACAGTACCCGTAGCGATAGCACCTTTAACCTCGGGTAACATGAAGCCATTGGCCATTAAGTTCTCTTTACCGATAATCAATGAAAATGGGTAAGGGGAGGTGACTTTGCCGTTGACGGGGATACGACCGATTAAGGCGGTTAATGATACGGAATCACTTAGGACAGAGCCACGCACTAAGGTGTATACCGGTGTTGGTTTTTCTTCAAATACGGCAGCATTTTTCTGTGCATCTAATCGAGCTTGTCTCGCTAAATTACGTTGATATGCCTCGTTCATCCCAGGCGTAGTTAAGACTCCTTTGTCATCGATTTTTGCATCGATGGGATTGAGCCACACTAATCCATCACTGCTCACAGGAGCAGACGGTAAATGGCTTATTGCACCATTACCAAGCCCCAGTTCGTCATAGAGATTGTCTTGTGCTAAATCGACTGGCTTATTGATCCCAATCACATCGGTACGCTTTTTTAAGTCTCCGACTTCTTTATCAAACTTAATTTGTAGATCAGCTAACCCCGTGTTGAGTCGTTCCTGTAATGATTCCGCGGCGGATTTGCTTTGTTGTTGCTGCGCATCTAATCGCGCTTTGAGCGCGGCATTTTCATCTTTTTGCGCTTTGAGCGTAATCGCGAGCGTACGCAGTGTGTTGTCGGGTGTATCTGCCGTTAACCCTAGGGTTTCCTTCAAGGTTTTCGCATCGGCATCACTTAATGTTACGGGGGCTGTATTAGTATTTGCCTCAGCTTCTGTGTTCGATTTCTCATTTTCATTTGGCTTGAGAATGCTGATTATGACCACGAAAAATAACGCAGCCAGTAACACTAAAATCAACTTATTTTTATTGGTCATGGGTGGCTCCTTTTGGGATGGGAGCTGGCGGTAACGAGTCAGCGAGCGTACCTTTTGACACTAAAAATGCGGTACTAATTGCGCTATCGGTTCCTGCGGGGCCCAGATCAGGAAAGGCAAAAGTGGTTCCGTAAAGCGCTGCAGTCACCTGCCTTGGATCAAGTGTCAACGTATCGTTATTTCTATGGGTTAATGTCACTGCTGTGACGGTATATCCCCCCAACGACCATGCCGCCACGGGTTTAGCGTTAACAGGCCACAAAGGAAATGCTTGTGCTTGAATATCGGGTGCAATTTGCATCGTGGCGCGACTGACACCAGGCAAGGGTTCTATTGCATGAGAAGGGCTATATATATTTTGGTAGGCGTACCTAACTAATAGCGTTGGAATAGGCATGGTTACGCGATTAACGTGTTGTGTTAACGCGTCCTGTGTTGCCTGTTTTTCATTAGCCGCCGCTTCTTCATTCGTTGTGACAATATCAACTTGATTGGCTGTAGTGATGCCTTCTTGAGCTCGTACATCGATGAGCATGCGCAACCCGTCTCGTAAGCGTTCAACTTGTAAGCGTTGTGATTCAAATGATTTATTGGCGGTGATGTAAATGGTGCCTCGCAGAGAATCAATATTGGCAGATTGATAGAGTGCAGAGGGCACACCAACACGCACATCTCCATCAAAGGACAACAACATTTCTTTGCCGACAGGTAATGAGATGGAAATGGGTACGCCGTCCCACACCACAGCCCGAGAATGCACGGCCTCTGTTGCGGGATTGGCTAATAACGGTGTCGCCAGCATCATTGAAAGCGTGAGCAATATCATCCGTTTCATTGTTTTTCTGCTCCAGATTGTTGGGTGACGTTAATTTCACGCGCTACACCATCAAAACAGTCGATAGCCAGCCCCCAAGGGTTATTGTTTACATCGACGTCATACCTGACAACGCGCAGTGGCCAACGGGCTAAAGAGGACTTCACTTCGGTGCCTTTAACGTATTCTTTAAGCTGCAAATCGGCATTGACTGTCCAGCTATCTTGGCTGTGAGTGATAACGCGATCATCAGTAAAACCCCTTCCAGGTACTTCAAATAAGGCACGTTCGCGACCTGTTAGCTCGCCTTTGCGGCTTTTGGTCTCATAATCTCTCGCTAAAATTCCACGACATTGCGGGGTGATATACCATTTGTAAGTGTGTAAGTTATTTTGATAATCATCTGCGCCATTGGTCGGCCAACGATTAATTTGGCTGAACATACGGACACCAAAGGCGTATACATTGGGAGCAGGCACTTCCCACCACACGCGTGTTGAGCCGGCACGTAAGTCTGGTGGTGTATGAACCGTGATTTCTTGTGCTGAGTTGTACCAACCGATAGCGATAAATACGCAAACCGTACCCAGCACCCCAACAGCAAAGCGCAAAGAACTAATGTGTGCATCGCGGTTTTTTAACGCATTGCGAAATGGACTTTTCATGGCAAAACCTCGAGAGTGTTATCTACAATGCCTAAATACAGATAGCCCTCAAACTGCGCGGCCTGAAACAACATAAACGTTGCATCTGGCCCAAAAAATAGCTCCATTTCATCCGTAGCAATCTCACTGAAAACAACCACTTCACGTTGTTGTAATGCCAAAACTTCCATTACGCCCACATAACGCTCTGGTGTCTCATTAGTACGATAGAGTGATGCGTGATAGGGCAGGTCATTAAATGTCACGTCACACTCACCGATGAGTTCACCGGTGAAGCGAATATCACTGAGATGCTGAAAGGATTGAGTCAAAAGATATAATTTCATTACTTCACCTCTCGACCGATTTGAGTAATGTATTCCACATCAATCGCGGCAAGTAATTTTCGTGTATGTGTTGATACTCTAAAAAAACGAGCAATATCTTGTTTATTTTTGGTGACAAGGACTCTACAGGTGTGACTAGGGAATTTGGCTGCATTTCTATCGCGAAAGGTTTCAACTACTACCCACTCGCCAGAGCCTTGCGCTTCATAGATTTCTTGTAAAATATCGGTGAATGCAGTGTCCCGTTGACGGAAATCAGTTTTGTGTTGGCTGCGAACCTGTTCAGTCATGGGAAAGTCTGCATAAGCACGCAGCCAGCCGACTAATTTGATGATGTCATCCCCGTTTGTGGGGAATATTTCAAATACGCTTGCAGCAGGCTGTCCTGCAACATTGGCGACCATATGATTAGTCATGGGATTTGTCCTTTTTATTGTGGTAGCACCCCGATGAAACGATGTACTTTTTTGGGTAAAGCGCATAATCAAACCGCTGATATAACCAGCCAACGGGTTTGCCAGTGCGCCATTTGATAATGCGGTCAGTGATTTGCTTGGGAAGCCACAGAATGATAGATAACCCTGCTAGACTCCCCAAAAGTAAGGGGGTAAAGCTTTGTATTAGTAGGGATGCAGCGGCACTCAGGGCAGTACTGATAATGGTCGAAATAACCGTCAGCAATAACACTTCAGGAATACTTAAGCCCTTAAGGAATGGCGGGTGCTCGTTGAGGAAATGAGCACTCTTCATTACGCTTTCTCCAGTAATTGCAAACAGAAGTTCACGCCCCAGATGCTCAGCAAAATTAGCACTGCCCCAATAACACCATCAGTAATGAGATCGCTTTTTTCTTTTTTCTGATTTCGTACTTCTTGAAATACGCCCCATAAGTGAATGAAGTAGTAACCTACGGATGCAGCTAATGCTATCCCGCCACCATAGAGCACAACGTCATAGGAGTAGGCGAAAAATGTTTTGAGAATATTCTCATCATCGCCTCCTTTCGTTGGTTCCTGGTTGCCTGGTATCTTGGCGAGTGCGGGGGTTACGGTAAATACGCAAGCTGATACCAATGCCACAAGATGAGTTTTGCATCGAGTCAAAAATGGGAATGTCATATTAAATAACTCCAGTGAATAAAATAAAATTGAGCACTAACCAAATCAGCATGGTGCGCTGCATGGCATGAATAAATTTCTTTCTATCAGTTTTGCCAGACTTAAAGCCGCGATACACACTCCAGCCTACCCAGATGGCCCATGCGGTAATGATGATCATGCCGACGACAGCAATCAGCAGCGCTAAATAATCAGCACTAAAGCCAGCGCCATGTTCAAATGCGGATAAGACCTCATTCATCCATTTTCACCGTGTAATCCCCTGATAAGGGCGTAATAGGTAATGGAATGGGGCGGGAAGGGTAAAGGTACGCATCGATACCCGATTGAATATCGCGTAGATCACTGCGAAGGGCTCGGTAATTAAGTTGCCGCGGTGAACGGTAGTCCGCACGTTCCTCTGCGCGTTGGATTAAAAATTCGAGTTTGGAGAGCTGATCACTAATGGCGGCCAGTTCTTTTTTCTCATCCATAACGGATGCAGCATGAACCTGGGGCATGAATAAGACGCCCAGAAAACTGGCAACAATGAGAGGGTGGCAACGCATGATATTTCCTCACGTAAAATAGGTGAGGAAACGGTACAGAAAAGATTTTGAAAAGTACTGATTAGAATCCCATTGAAAAAAGATTCTGAAAAACGTATTTTTAAATTTTAATTTGATATTATAAAAGGTTTTTTATGACTTTATCTCCGCGGGGGCTTTTGTTGAATTAATAGATTCATTAAGTATTTCCCTAGGTTTGGTATGCCTGCGTCGCTCAAAATATTTGCTATTCTCATAGAATGTCGATTATTACGTGGGAACATCAACACGCAGTTTTCATTATGAGGATGGGGTAACTCACCTACGAACCAAGTAACTTGTATACGGTTAAATATCTCAAATAGTTCATCCCAGAGTAATGTGTTGTCGACAGAAAATAACTTGAACTGTTCTGTTAGCTCTTTGACCGCAGTGGGGTTAAGGCTGTAAGCATGAAGACTACCACATAGCTGCACGGGTTGACCTAATATACCGGCTAGATAACGAGCCGTTGCAAAATGGTGACTGCCTCCACAGTTAATTAAGCATACTCGGTTGTCCCAATAATGATATTTGAAAAAATCTCCGCGCCCATGTTGCATAATGCGCACCTCGTTATGGGCTAAATTATGGTAAATCTGTTCTAAGCTAACATCATCGAGATATCCCTTACATCTAGCAAAAGCAAAGGAATCTAGCTCCTTGAATACATTAAGTGGGCTTTTCGAATTGCAAATAGCCTCTACTTGCCGAATATCACACTTCCACATTTCGGACTGTTGGTGTTTAGTGAGATTGACCAATGCAGGCACGCAAATAGAAAAGCCTTGATACGAGTCTTGCGTTTTACGCCAACCACGTAATTCACCTACTTGACTATCCCAACCTGCTGGTTTCCATTCGTGCCAGCAAGTTACACTGTCAGAACAGACTGTGCGAGGTGTATCTAAGGAATAACCTAGCTTAGGATTAACAGCCAGAAAGTCTTTCAGACTTGCGGGGAAACCAAGGATATCTTGGATAAAACGGACTATTGTGGAAAACATTGACTGACAGGTATTAGGTTGTTACCTCTCTCTTCATAACAAAATTTGCCTACGCCTAAAAAGGTCGCAATTTCGGTAGCTTCTTGAGCGCTTTTTAAGTAAATCGGAGGCTTGTTTTTAATCATTAATTGAATAAGGTCAGAGTCATTTCGCGAGTCATCAATAACAGTAATGTCTTGAACTTCAAAGCAAATGATTATCCGTTCATTTGCGGCAAACAAGCGAAACAGGCCATCGTCAGCGCGACTATCTTCAATGGTTAATTGACCGTCATCAGTCGTGTACTTGATCGCGCTTTTATATCTATCCTGCATAATAACCTCTCAAATCTATTGCTAAAAACTCGGTCATAAATTCCGTTGATTATGTATATTTTTTCACTTTTGCGTTTTCGTGTTGAGATAATTAATCACATCACTAGCACAGAAAGGGGTTATTTCCCGCTTTATATCGTTCAGTGACTTTTCATTTAAGGCCGCTGTCCGTGATTTCATCATGCACGAGAGGGTTATCGCGGTTTCATGATCGGTGCGCATCATGTGGCTAATAATCTCTGCCAAATATGCCATGCCTTGCTCGCTATCCAATGTTTCTTGTGAATGAGAAAAACTGAATAAGCCGAATCCACACATTCTAAGGTAACAAATAAAGTGTTCGAATGTAGGCAAGTCACAAGAAGTTATTACATGTTTAGCATCATCTGCTAATCTTTTGGTGTATCCACAAAGACGCTCATTCTCGTACATTTCGTCAATTGCTAAATTGAGCTTCTGCTGTAGTTCAATTGCAGCTTTGCGAGTGAACTTCAAAACTCCCGAATTTAACGTAATTTGTATTGGAAGGTTTTGATCTCCAATGGCCTCAATTTCAATCATTACGTCTCCTATATTTTGTGTTTGTAGCCGTTACCTAATTTCCGTTATTTGGCTAATTGATAATCTTTGACCAAGCAAGGAAGCGGGATTTTAAGCCCCTTATTAAGTTTGCGGATCATGTTAAGACTAAGCCTACGTTGGCGGTTTAATACCTCAGACACTCGGCTACGTTGCCCAAAAAACGGCACCATATCGGCATCCTCAAGCCCTTGCTGCTCCATTCGGAATTGAATCGCCGCGATTGGATCTGGCGCTTCAATCGGAAAGTGAGCATCCTCGAACGCGCTTACTAGCGTGATCAATACATCCAGCTCGTCACCCTCTGGCGTGTTGGGTTCAGCGTCAAAAAGCTGCTCGATGCGCTTTAATGCGGCCTCATTGTCAGCCACGGTTCTGATCGGCTTAATTTGCATTGCAAACCTCCTAAATTGTGGTTGCATCAACTTTGTCATACTCTGCGTGAGTGCCGACAAAGCGAACATAGACCATTGCGAATTTGTAATTCACGGCGACAATCAGTCGATACTTGTTACCGTGTATGTTGAATACCACCCTGTTATTACCAACAAAACTCGCATTGCGAAAAAGATCCTTAATCTCTTGCGGATTTAGCCAGTTGGCGTTTTTAGCTTCCTCGTACCATGATTTGAGCGGTTGCTCACTATCTCGGTAAATGGGCTGCTCCCAGTACTCCCGCAAGGCGGCTCTCGAAACAACTCTCATGTAATCCCCTTGTCTATATTTCCCATTATGGGAAATGGGCAAACAATAGTCAACTTTTATTTTCCCTTTTTGGGAAATGGTGTTTTACTTTTGATTTATCCGCTTTTCCTGAATAACAAGATAGTCAATAGTCGTTGTAGATTTTGTTAAGTTCTTTTATCTGTAATCCTTAATTTCATCAAATCTTGAATTGTGGTAGTCACCGAAGTGCTTAACATTTGCGACATCTTCACAGGAGACTGTTTTCATGCATCTTAATAGAATATTTAACGTTAAGTCATGGGCTTTAAAATTTCTTGGAATAGATTTATTCGCTAGTGAGTGCGAAACGCGTAGAACTTGCAGTATCTTTGCTCTTTTATGCGCAGGCATTGAATGTTCATCATCAATGATGATCAAACCATCGTCAATCTCCCCTGCAATGACATTAATGATAAACGCTGCTACGTTGCGCATTTCATAATATGCAACTTCATAATTAATCGGATCAGCATGTTCACTGGGTTTTATCACTTCTTGAGTCATGGTAATTTCCTTGATAGTCGATGCTAAAAGCTCGGGACAAAGGGATTTCAAAGATACTTCTTGTAACTCGATACCATCAAACGGGTGATCATCCCAACAATGACAGCGCAGGGTAACAAAAGCCAAATAGGATGGATGGGCCATAAGCCTGGTAATACTAGCCAAGCTAACCCTGTGTACAGCATGAATTTTTGTAACAACCGCTTGCTGTGATAATGAATTGTGACATGCTCACGGTCTAAATGAGCTATACGCCGCTGCCTTACAACCAGTCCATCGAATAACCCCACAAACAAAGCCAGTAAAAATATAGGGTAAAAACTGCCTAACATGATCACTCTCGCTAGCAGAGCAATTGTCGCAAACACCACACCATTCCAGTAAGGCTTAAATGAAGTAAAAACGCCAATAAACTCAATAGATGTCAGAATTTGGGCGTAATCAAAAATAGCAAGTACCTGGTTTATGATTTGCTGTGTTAGTTCGGGGAAGTCATCTTGCAATAACGTCAATTGCGCAAAAAAAACGGTCTTTGCATGTTCACCGACGGTCCATCCCCATAAATCCCCTAGACTCTCTAATAATACGAGTAACAGCCAAGCATAGAAAAGGTATTCAATGCATTGAAAGGGTAATAAATACCAAGGGGTTACGGTATCTTCATTTTGTTGCTTTGTGTTTTTTCGCTCTTGTTTAGGCGGCATTATATTCAGCCTCATCTTCAAATGAATGACTGATACATTCATTAAATGCCGAGCTTTCCTGCAACCATTTATCGTGATCAATCACCGTTTTAGTGGTGTTATCCATATAATCGATAATGTCTTGTACATCATCGGGGATCATTTCGTCGCCAACGCTGCTTGGTAAAGGAAAGCGGAGCTTCCAAACCCGCGAACCCTCAAGCTCTGCAAATGCTTGTCCTATCGGTAAATTGGTAATGTCATTATCGTTGACCAGTAAAATCTCTTTGGCGGTTTTAGTGTCTTTATTCGTTGAGCTGTAACCACTTTCAGAGCCTGGAGAGTCAGTTGCACCGGAATCAGGGGTAACATCAAACACATTGACCTTGGCCATTCGGTCCGTCATGATTTTTGCCGTGGCGAGATCTCTTACGCGCATACAAATTAAACTATTAAAGTTACCTTTTGTTTGATTAGCCTTTGCCGCAGAGCCCAGTCTGGCTTCAATATCTGCTTCTGTTTGCGTGTAAGCCGTAACCACAAATTTTGCTCCCCTCGCTTTGTTTAATATAGGAATAAATTCATCCCCGATCAGTTCGTTAAACTCGTCAGCGTGGATCATGATATTGCGAGGTTTAGCATTTGGAAGAGCCATACCCGGTGAGTTGCCAAACTTATAGATTTCGCCGGCGAGACTACAGAGATCTGCAAACATACTATTACCAAATGCCGCAGCAACTGTAGTATCTGAAAGCGCATCAAGTCCCACATACACAACGCCACCACTTTGGATCACTTCACGCCAATCAATCACGGGCCTGTCATCCGCCGGAACGTAATCAGGACTGATGATTTCAGCGGTTTTTCCGGTGCCCAGCTTTTCTAGGAGTGGTAGTAAGGAGGCCACAATCTTGTCGAAATAAGTTTTGTCATATTGGATTGCACTGCGAAGGCCCAGCAATACATCATCGGTACTGGGGTGATCATTGAAGTATTCCTCGAGCGCGACCACTCGGTTAGGTCGCCCCTGCAGGTGTCTGGGAATATTTTTAGGATTGATGTTATTTTCAATTTCAACCACCTTGGCCATCGCATTCTTATCATGTTCAGGTAGCGTTTTTTGACAGTAATCGATGTATAGACTGTCAATGGCGGTGACATATTTCTGAATAGAGCGCATGTCAGGACGGGTATTGAGCGCGTTTTGAGCTCGTGCAATGATATTGACAAATCGCCATGCGAACTGTTTAAACGCAGCACTATTGCCGCCACCTTCAAGCTGGCCAGAGACTCGGGTCGCCACTTCTGTGATCCGCCCAAATCGCGCCACTGGACTATAACGCGCACTCTTATCAGGATAACCAAGGTGAATAACATAGAATTGGTCTAATCGTCCGCTGCGTTCGCATTCGGCGTACATTCGCTTGAGCATGTCAGCATCGCCTTTGGGATCAAACATAAACACGACATCCCCGCGGCGAATATCTTGAGTGACTAAAATCTCAGCAAGCCTTGTTTTACCAACACCAGTGGTCCCCAGTACAAGCGTGTGCCCAGCGCGAGCTGACATAGGTAATAGGCAATCTGTTTCTTCACTGACACCCACACCGTGCATTTTAGGATCGCCTCCAACGGGAGGCATAGGTGGGGCAGGATTAAGCAGCTTCATCACCGTATTGAATACCGCCATCGGATCATCAGGTTTAAACGGCATCTTGCCGGCTAACCAGCGACCAAGGGCATTTTTCTCATTATATGCCTCAATTAATCTGATCATTTTATAAAATGAAGACAGGCTAACGTATTGTTCTGCCCATTGTTGCCTTGAATCATACAGTCGCTGCGCATGGCGGGGTAAGAACAAGAAGCCCTTACCAAGAAAGAGTTTGTCAGCATAAACGGGGATATCTTTACTCGCAGCCACCCAAGGCGGGAGCCGCATCAAGTTACGACGATATGCTAAAACTTCAAGCCCTTGCCAAAGACGAATAAATGCGGGCACCAATAAAGCGAGTATCACGTAAAGTCGCAGGGTTTGAGGTATGAGGAAAATATCGGGCCTCAAGTACAGTAGTAACGCGCACAATGTGAACATCGTAGCGCTGGCCAGTTCTTCAGCGGGGCGAAGTAGCCCTTCCATGTGTTTCATCACGTCACTCGTGTTGGAATGTAATATAGGGGTGAGCAAGCCACCCCAAGGATAGATACTTAATTACTAACGTATAACCCGTCAACGTTAGAGGCAACTGGAACGTCATCTGGGTTAGTATTAGCGCTTTTACCTGTACTCATTTTTTTTACTAGAGGTAGTAAGGAGGCCACAATCTTATCTAGATGCGAACAGTCATATTGAATGGCACTGCGAAGGCCCAGCAATATATCATCGTTACAGGGATGATCATTGAAGTACTCCTCTAGGGCGATCACTACGTTAGATCGCCCTCGCAAATGCTTTGGAATGGTTTCAGGGTTGATATTAAATGTAAGATCACGCACCTTGACCATGGCATTTTTATCGTGGTCAAGAAGTGTTTCTTCACAGTAATCGATATACAGTTTGTCGATGGCGTCGACATGCTTAAGAATCGAGTGCATATCTTGATGGGTATTGAGCGCATTTTGTGCCCGAGTAATGGTATTTACAAATTGGCAAGCAAATTGTTCAAAAGTTAAACTCGCATTATCGGCTAATATAGATTTGTGCATATTGGTATCTCCATGGTTTTGTTGTTGAATAAGGTTCAATAATTCTGTTTTCTTATGCGGCATGTTGGATATCCCCAAGATTGAGTAATTTGATAGTCGAATTGGCGTATTTCTGTAGTGTTTTACTCGCGACACCATTAGCAAATGTGCGTAATTGATCAAATACTAAGTCGCCAGTACGGGGATGGACATGAACACCGAGGGTTGCTCGTTCGAGCACCTCATTATTGAGAGTGTGACGTAGTGAAAAAACGCGATATTGATTGTTAAAACAATCGAATCGATAACTGAAAACACAATGGTCGAGATCGCATCCCTCTTGATGTAAATCCTGGGCGTTGCTGATTTCTGAAATGCGACTGTCACCGAGATTGGTGCTGTACACCCTATCTTCTACTAATTGTTTTTCCCATTTTATCAGCGCTATCTCTTGGTGTTGTAACTCCTGTTGTTGTTTTGTCCAGCCATCGGCAAGGTTATTAAATGACACCCAGGTTTGATTTTTATGTAGAAGCGGCTGATCAAATAAAAACCAATCAATGACATGCTCTAGTTGATTAAGTACGCGATCCCATTGGTCTTTGTGCTTAATAGGCTTCACTTTGCCTATCATCTGCTTGTGATAGATAGCCCATTGTGCAAACAACGAAAGGACTTGAGCCGGTTGTTCATGCAGTCGCAGAGGCAAGTTGAGTAATATCCTCAATAAACGGCTGCGAACCCAGATAGGATATTGCATGATGTGTTTATTTCTAATCAGCCATTTGGAACTACACAGTAGGTTGTGTATCTGTTGCTCACTCACCACTGGGTCTATTCTATGTGTGTCATTTTGCTCATCGTAGTAGATTGGGTCATTGTAGTAGGGGTCATTGATATGACTTATCACGCTGTTAAGGGTTGCGCAGAACGCGGCCGTGAATGTGATTGGCTGCGCTCTTAATATGCGGACATCCGCTTTCGTTAGTTCAAATTTGCAGTTTTGATTTACCAAAGGTAAGAAAACGCTGTTTGAAAACAATTCGGGATGAGCAAAATGCGAATCATCGATGAAGTTTAGTAAGGGTAAAAGTGATTTATTATTGAGCGCATGCTCAGGGTTCAATTTTAACTCTGTAAAATTATTCACCTCTTTTAAACCAATGTCCTTTAAACATATGCTGTTTGATGACTCTCTATTCTGGTAAAGGTAAATATGCCGAAAAATGCCGTACATTGGCCTACATTCAACAAACTCCCATGACTTTTTTACCACTAATTTCAACGCATTGAATTTATGATAGTGTGGCACCGAGGCGTAAAGCTTATCGGTTATCGTTTTAATGTGGCGAGCCGGATTGGTGACATGTAAGTCACGCATTATATTTGTTAGGCACCAGCAATTAACATTTTCAAAAATATAGTAATGGTCTTTAAAACACAGCAGTGGCAGTGAAAAAAGCTTATCTGTTCTAACCCATTTCGAAGTCAGTGTTGAGTCGATGAAATTAACTTTCAGGCGCTCAAAAGTCAGTTTTTTGTCATTATGGTATTTGCTTATGCGCCACATTCCGCAGATTGTCAGCACAGTCTCAGTAGCTGTACTGGTCGCTAACGCTTGTCGTGTCACATCAAGTGACAGCAGATAATTGTGTAAGTCATTGATAGACTTACTTGGTAACTTATTTTTTCGGGTCATGGATATCTAACTCCATTACTTTGCATTCTTGACGCCACTCGATTTCTCGGCGAATACGCAAACGCCGCTGGCTTTCAGTGGTGGTTTTTATGGTTTCTTTTTTTGGGCGCGGGGATTTGAAGTTGTCATTGAATGAGCGCCATTCTGGTGAGTACATGGTTTCTCCTTTTTACTACCGCCCAACGTTCGTTGGTTGCTCAAATGCCCCTTCACGCTATAAAAATTCCAGCGTTCATGGACATTTATTGTTTAAACGCTACTGAGATATTTTCCCGTCGCTAATCAATGCGGGGTAATGGTTGATTAAAAACAATTTCGCAAAATCGTGTCCTTGAACGGGGTAGATAGTCAGGTCGTATTGTTTAAAGCGATTAAGCCCTTGCTCCGTTTTGACATTTACAATGATGCCAATGGCATTGAGCGATTTAAGTCGTTGTTCGTGATGTGTAAGCCACTTATGAGAAAGAGGATCATCTCCGACTATAAACAGAGGCTGAGGGAGGGTGGCTGATGTTGTCTGGGTCGTGGTGGTGACGTTAATTTTCCCAGGTGTTAACTGTGGTGTTTCAACGGGGAGCATTTGAGCGTATGGGTTCGCTGCAATGGCTTGCTCACAAAAGAAAATAGAGGTGATAAGCAGCATTTTGAAAATAGGCTTATTCATAGGAAACACTCCGGTAGTTTGTAAAAAAGCTGGATTTGTATTTCTCTGCAAGTGCCCCTCCTGCAGGACGATGAAACCAACCGGCAGCATCAAGCCATGAACCATGTACCTGGTATCCTTGCTTTAAGAGTTTCGCTGCGTGATTAAGATTGGTCCGTGGCTCAAGTACACTGCAGGGGGATACAAAATGCTCCCCTTGGTATCGCCAGTTCTGCTGCGTGAGGCCAATATCGACAATGGAGGTTGTTGTTAAAAAACGCGTTAATGCCCTGCAAGCCTGTTCATTCGAGTTATAAAAATAGGCTTTTCCTTGGACGTTCAATGTCCATGGCCAAGGTCTGACATTCCCATTCGTGAGTTTTTTTCTACTTTCGGTTAAGGCTACGCCGTACAGCACTTTTGCAGGAATACCGTGTTCATGCGCCACTTGGATATAAAGCGCGGGGATAGCCGGTGCGGCATATGATGCGAGAGGGAAGCTAGCCCATAACATGCAAAGGATTAAGGGGTGACGAAAGACCATGCTCCCTCCTTATTTTTGGCGAGAGAAACCGGAATAGGCTTTGCTTTTGCGACAGTTAGCCATGAACCATCATCATGGTTGAGCGTTATTTGCTTTTCATCTACATCGAGCTTACGGATACCCGCACGCATAGCCCATTCACGCAATGCGGTGTCATCACCTTTGCCGACAAAATAAATATCGACTTTGCTACCTTTGCTCCGCCATTGCTGTAGTAATTGAGAGCAGGTGTCACACTGAGCGTTGACATAGAGTGCGACTCGCTCAGGGGTGTTATTCCTAACAAGAGGAAGATTTGGGTACATTGTTTTCCAAGCTGCAGTTCTTGCTCTATCAAATGCAAGCAACCCTTCGGCCAGTTGATATTCATGCTTGACTAACAATCTCGCGTATTTTTCTCGCTCAGCTTCTGTTGTCGCGCTGCGGCCCAGTACAGCAAGTGGGTGGCTATCTTTCATTTCCCAACCCTGACTGCTTGCCATGACGCGTTCATATTCATTCCATTGTGTAAGGGATAATCCAAAGCGGGTGGCCTGCTGCTCTCTGTTTTGAACTGAATGTCGTTCGTCACTGACAATTTGCGTTTCGGTTTGTGCCTGACTCACCGTGGCCGCATAGAGCGGGCAACTCAGTGTCAGTAACAATAAAATGGAGCCGATGATAGCGTTCACGTTCATTTGCTACTCCTTAGCGTGAGTGTTTGTGCGGAATGTAATTGTTGAATATCAATGAAATCAGGTTCGATGGACGTAACGCGCCAACCTGAATAGGTGTCGTTGCGCTTAATCAACGCAACATCTGAGAGAGAGCTCGCATTAAGCGGTGATACGATAGCGAGCAACAGCGTCCCTCGACGTTGGATATCGTGAAGCGTGAATGGTGCGCTAACTGATTGCAGAGGTTTTTTGGGTGGAATTTGCTGAGGTTGTGCGGTGTTTTTGGGTGGAACACTGGGTTTGCTGTCAGCCGACCGCTTAACTAGGTTGAGTTGTGTCGATAATTGTTCGAGCTGACTGGTGAGTGCTGCTAAGCGGTCTTGATAGTGGCTTTGCCATTGCGAAGTAGACTGATTGATACCTGCCAGCTTCTCATCGGTGGACTGTTTATTGTTTTCAACTTCATCATTCAATAGCTGTAAGGCGACTACCGCATTGGAAACTGACTTTAGTTGCGCCTCAAAGCCGGTCAGTTGCTCTGTAAAGGCGCTCATTTTGCTTTGCTCTACAGTCAGGGCATTAATTTTATCGTGAATATGAGGAAGCTGCGTGTATAGGCTTCCGATGCAAATAGCAGCCGAAATAACGCCAATACCTAGAACTTTAAGGAATAACACCACGCATTTTTTGAGTTTTGCTAACATCTTCACCGCTCGTTATTTTTAAAAGCAAATTACGAAAGACGGTATAGAAAAAAATTTAAAAAGTACTGATTAGAATCCCATTGAAAATAAATTCTGAAAAACGTATTTATAGATTTTAATTTGATACTATTGAAGGTTTTTCATCTTTCTATGGCTAAGTTAAAGGCATAAAAAAGCGGAGCTATTAACTCCGCAAAGGGTCTTTCAGGCAACTGCTTTACTATCTAGCGAACTGGCGACGCAGCGTGACTAAGCCTAGACCAAGTAATCCCAAGAAACCTAATGCACCGCCACCGCTTGAGTCTGGCGCCGGCTCAGGCGTTGGAGGCGTGATAACCTCACTCTTGCCTTTGTTGAAGGTTACTGTGTGGCCATCTTCTAGCGTTAGCACACCCTCATAGCCGTTTTTGCTTGATACCGTGTAAGTACAAATATCAAAAGGTTGAACTTGCCCAGTCATACAAGAGCTATTGGCTACATCGATTTCAATATCACCCGTACGAAATGCGGTGTCTGTTACCGGATTAGCATGTAGCGACTGCACTTCAATCGTGGTTGATTGACCTGCGGCAACACTTGCAATCGTTTGGTGATGCCAGGCATTAATCGTAGAAAGAATGAAGTCAGAGACATAGGTAATGCGAACGCTAGCGACTTTTCCATCGGTTCCAACATTTGCTCTTGTTGTTATTGCAACAATTTTATCTTTTGAGTCAATAATAGAAGAGCCAGAATCACCATGTACCACTTGACTCAAACCTGTTGGGTCTAGATCTAAAATTTCTGGGGAATTATAGTTTCCGTGGATTTGATATTTGGCGCTGTTAAGTTGGTTTCCCGTCTGGCCAAAGCCATAGATGTTAAAAACTTGCCCTTTATCATTAGTGACGAATTCAGTTGAGAGAAATAAACTCTTATCAACCTGAGGAATGTCATTCAATTGCCACAGTGCAAAATCGGCGTCTCCATGCTTTTCTTGCTTCGTGACAGCGATGGTGGAAGCGCCATTTTGACTTTTGGCGCCCACTAATGTTACAGATTGCTCATTGCAATGCTTCGCTGTCATGACCCAGTTGCCCGCAATGATAGTGCCAGTGCAGTTCATGGTCACTAAGGAGGGGAAATCCGCAGGCGATTCAGGGGTGCCATTTTGGATTGCAAATGTTGGCGCTGACGTTGCCATTAACATAATACTGAGTAAGGTTTTGTTCATTAGACATCCTTTTTATTATTTATATTTTGCAATTATTTCACTAGCAAATTTGACCGTTTTTCGAGCAATTCATTTCCGTTGACGACACATGTTCAAGAGCTTTAGATTTCTACTATGCGTTTTCTAGTGCCTTGTCTTCTTCATCAGAACAAGGAAATTCAACGATCTGGTAAAGCTTATTAAGTTCTTCACCTAGCACTCTAATTTCTTCCTGATTTTCGATTACCATGCTGTTTCCAATATCAAAACTGACCTTTCGTTATTTAACATTCTTATCAGGCAAACCGTTAACAGCATCCAGATCTCGCCGCTCACCAGCTGCAGCTATTCTAGATAATTGACGTTCCGATTTACCCCAACGCTTTGCAATTTCTTCAAACTTCCAACCTTTAGCATTAGCAATACGTTGGAACTCTGTAATAATTTTACCTGTCATATGCGTCTACTATACTCTATAGTTTAAACCTGTCAAATATGTCTGGTTGCTATTCCTGTTTTGCTTTTACATTGTCATTCAATAACAATGTAAACCTATCCAATCTTCTGATATCACATTCATTATTGAAAGATTCTACAAAACCCAATATCTCGATTAGCTCTCTTTTACTTGCTGACATCAAATTAATAACCTCTAAATGTTCCTGGTACATAGCATGAAGATAATTTATTGCATCTGCCCTATTCTTGGTGCTTTTACCCTTCCAAGCAGGCTCATGATGAAACAGTCTGTTTCTAAATTTGTTGAGTGATCCTAGCTTTTGAAACATAGTATTGAGTGAGATCCCCTTGGCTCTTGCGTTAGGAAAACATTTATCGAGCTGTGTTTGCCATAAATTGCATTCATTTTCGCGAGGATTATTGTACCTTTTATGCAACATATGAACCCAGAAGCCAAATGGTAAGCGTGAAATGAGATCATTACTGGTATACTTGACGCCTATATCTTCTAAACATTGTTGCAAAGCAAAATCGACCTGTTTTTTTGATTCATCCGTACTGGGGATTCTTTTAAACCATTCATCATCTTTAAATCGATCTGAAGCTACCTGGTGTATTGAATTTCTAAGAGTGACCTCTAACAACTGCACCAAGGGAAAGAAGTTGCTCATAATTGATTGCATTGCCATGTAGACTGCAATGAGTTCGGAGTCTGATTTGCAGTCTAAAACTTGACTATAAGTATCAAGTTTGTCAGATGAAAGCCCTCGCTTAATTTCTACTAAGTCCAAAACATTTGCCCTTATTAAATTTATTAGGTATATTTAACGGAACTGAGGCAGTGCCTCTTGTTGTGATAGCCCTGTCCTCTTCCGCTGGAAACAGTATTGACAACAGGTAGCGAGTTTAAGAGCCACCCTAATTGGGTGGCTCACTTGTTTCTAAGATGCCCAATCCTAACTTTGCCAGTCATATATGTCCACTAAAGCGCGTTAGCCACACCTTAAATATTGCAGATTTCTAACAGTAGGTCCTATCGGCTGTAATATATGTGAACGCTAAAGCCGATTGATTATGGACAATGTTGGGATTGCGATACACAAGTTGGGTTACGAATTGTTGACGATGGCGACCAATAACCATTGTTACAACTTTTTTGTCTCGTTCCTGTTTCGCATGTTCGTTGTGGACTTGCACAATAAATATTTTCATTTTGCACTTGGCCCGTGGAGCATTCAGCAGGTTCATGTGGTTGTTTATTGATACCCCAAACATTAGTAATTATTCCTGTGTATTTGGCTCCAACATACTGAAGTGTCGTTCTTGACGGAAATTTTAAATGAATTAAATCATTACCGTCGCCACTGGTGTTTGTTGACATATTAAGCTCTCGGCCTATCAGTCCATCTGTAGGAAACACCGCGGTATTAAGCCGGCCATGTTGGTTATTGGCTCCCACCACCACTGTGGCGTAATTATTAATATTGTCAGAGAGAGAGCAGGTATTACCAAGGCGACACTCCCCCTTAAACAGTTCAATGTATTTTTCATTATTATTCCCTCCCCCCACAGAAGTGTTTTCAGGAATGCGATTGACACTGTTCCATTCATCAATTCGAGCCTGATGATCAATGTAACTACTGCCCACATTTTTTTTATGCGATTCCATTGCCTTATCATATGTCCATTTCTCTTCTGCATGAGCATGACCGATAACCATATTGGCTAAACACAGACTTAACCCAATCAATGTGATTTTTTTCATTGCAATTTACCTTATTTATTGTGCTAAACAGTAAACAGTGACACTGATATCACCGTCATGACGTCGTTCCCACTTATCCTCACCGTCAATGTGTGCGGCATATTCCATCGTAACTACCCAATAATTACCTTGGTCTTTTGCAAGCACCGAGTTATTGCCTATAAAGGGTAATGGTTTTGTTGCATGATATTGTCCCATCGGAATGGCTGTGATTTGTGCAGTCAACGGAGTGGGACATGCAGGCTTATCAACCTTGTCACCATGCTTGCTGACTCGCACAGAAACCGCACCACCAATGGGAATTTGTGAGCCATCTGAATTTCGTACCGTCATGCCTTTGGCATTGACAATGGCGTAGTTACCACCAATATCCCAATCCCCCGTTAATTTCGTCGTACCGTCTTTGCGTAAAAACTCGTTATAAGCGGTACTGTTCATTGGCGGGTAAATACTGATTTCAATATCTCCACTGGCGTTTTGCTTCGCGAAGGGGATTTGCAACAGATACGAATTCCAGCGTTTTTGCTGCTCACCAAGCCGAATCGTGGGTATAAATAATCGTGCGGTGTTTGCATCAATCACGGCATAACTGATTTTACTTATAAAAGGAGTGTATTCAGGGCGCTTACACTTACCTGCTTGCACCTCTGCGATAGAGCAGGCTATCCAGAAACGGCTGTTGTAATCTGTTACTAGCGCGTCTAACGATGCTGGCCACATTTGCACTGGGTCAGTGGTGATACGGTTGCTGTCTCGAAAGTAGTGATACCCCTGAACGCTGGTAATCACTTTTTCAACGTGTTTTGCAAATGCTTGAGCTTTGCTCTTTTCAGCAAGCAGTAATGCGCCTTGCATGATAAACAGCGCGACAATACTTAATACTATTAGCGAGAGTAATGTCTCGACTAGGCCGAAACCTTTTTGCCTGATATTGATTTTTTTCATCATATTTTCCATTCACAAACAAGGTTAAGGGAACCCCCTTAACCGTGCTTGGGCTTTATTCAAAACATTCGTCTTGAGGATTAAAATTAACCTGTTGGTATTCACTGGTTATCAAGGGCAAATTAAGGACAACATTAATGACATTGCCGCTTTCCTCCGTTAAATAGTCGGTTTGCGCAAACGTCTTAATCAAAAAATGACGTAGTTCTGGTGTCGCCGCCGTAATACCCAGAACGTATTGCTGCTTATTTCGGTAACTGGGGACGATGTGCCAACCACTGCTGTCCACTAACGCTTGCACCCCCAAGCTCGCTAACGTTGGGGTGATTATGATCCCTTTGCAATTAGGTTCAGAGTGATGCGGAGCCATTAAATCTGTCATGGCCGACATCGTTTCATCTACGACATGGATAAGCCGTTTTTGTTGTTCTACATACTCTCCCCAGCGCATGAGAGCGGGGACGGTCATTGCGAGTGCTGACGCAGTAACAACCAGAGCCAAAATAAACCCTAACAATGAAAATCCCCGCGCCTTCATTACATCGTGACCTTAATGGTTGTGCCGCTCGCCGTCACAGATGTACAAGGCATAGATGCACAGCGGTCAGCACTCACTGGTGCAAGCTTTGTTGCTTGACGATTTAAATTGTTGGCGTCAACGTTAGTCATCGAGATATCGACTCGAGAAGCATTAGTGGCCACTGCAATACTGTAATCACCGCCATAAGGGTTCGCTTTTTTTCCGTCTTTATTTTGACCGCACCAGGTCGCTCCTTTGTTGCCGTTTCCGTCTTTGCAGAGCTCACTGATACTCACACCGGCAACGTCGGTTTTAGCACCTTGCCAATCAACCACCGCTGCTTTCATTTGCACAACATCTGACGACGTTGTTGACACTTTGATCATGCCATTTGCGACGTTGTACAAACTTAAAATCGCCAAAAATGCGATAGAAGCCACAATCATCCAAAAGATAAAATCTTGCAGTGTGAAACCATTTTGCCGCCCCCGCCCTTTAACCGTTGGCGTGATTTTTGTGGGTGTAGTTTCGTCTGCCGCTTGGTTCTGATTAATCACATCTTGTGAGTGAAACTCGTTGTTTTTCATATCTATATTCCTATTGTTTTCATTAAAGTTAAGGGGGTAAAAATTACGCAGTAGCTTCTAAGAGTTGCATCACCGACGTGCCAATGAGGGTAGCCAGTACAGCAATCGCCACTAATAATCCGACTTTGGGTAATATGGCTGACATTAACGTGATGCGACGTTCAACCACTTTTTGATGTGCTTTCGCACTTTTAAACAGCAACACACTGTTATCTGCATAGCCTCCGAGCACTTTGAGCGCAGAACGCTCAAAGGGAAGCAATAATCCGGTATCCATGATTTCCCCGAGGTTTTCTTGGCCGATACTGCGCTGGCGCATTTGACTGACATGCGAGGTTATAAAGGGTTGGCCATGAGTTCCAATTGAGGCTAAGGCGTCATCAAGCTTCATGCCGCAGGAAAGTAAGTTGGCGACACTTTCCATTAATGATGCCGTCGTCGCGGTTTTGAACAGTGAGAAAATCGGTAAGTTGTCCAAACCTTCTCGCAACTGACCTGTGACGCGGGGGAGCGCAAACGCTAGGATCATTAAGAACACCACACAAAACACTGCGACGACTGGGCCCCATAACACCGCTATATCATTAACCAGTTGGCCTAATCCAAAAGGGTTAAGCTCTGGCGCGGCGGCGAGCACTTGATTGGATACGTAAACCCCTAATCCACCCACGCCAATAGTGATTAAAAAAGGAATGGCTAATAGTGCAGCGATTTTTCCAACTATATTCTGGCCGCCCTCAAGCTGACGAATGGCCGCTTTAAGTCCTTTCTGGCGATCACCGGCAAGCGTTGAAACTGTAATGGCTGAAATCACCAGCGGTGGAAGCCAGCCCTGTAATACATCGGTGAACTGCTCTCCTCTCGCTGGCGCATCAAGCCCTGCAGTCCCAATGTGCTTGGTTGCACTGGTGCCGTTTTCGATTAACGATTCACAAAACTGACGAGTCGTTAATCCGTATTCATCACTGCTTTGCCATTGTTCAAGTAATGCAATTTGGTCTTTAGTCGTAAATGCCCATTGCGTCAGACTTTTGCCTAAAATGTTCATAGTGCCTCCTGCATTGCTCTGTAGGTTTCATTCACGTTAACCGGCATCAACCCATCGACTTGCTCCGCTGCAGACGCAATATCAACTTGACCTCGACCTATACGAGATAAGGTATGCGCCTGAATATCTGGCCAACCTTGCTGTTGCAGATGCAATTTCCAACCATGATCATCCTCTCTGGCGATAAATCCGCGGTCTAAATCGTTGAGCACAATGATTTCCATCACAACTAATCGACCTTTTTCACCTCTACCCTGACAACATTCACACCCATTAGGGTTGATCACCCTGGCGAGGGAGGTTTTCTCTTTTAGTAAGGTGTTCAATTGATTACGCTTACTATCGAACACACTTGATAGCCCCATATCTTCATAAATAGCGTGAGCTTCATTCAGAGGAAGTGCGCATTGGCACAGCTTGCGCACGAGCTTTTGATGTACAAACATCAACATTAGCCCTGGGGCCCCTACAATCGCCGCAGGGATGTTAAGTTGTTGGATAAAAGTTTGCGGTATACCGATAGCCGAATTGGTATGTAATGTCGTGATCGCCAGCCCTCCGGTTTCAGCTTTACGGCAGAATTCTTTGGCGGCGGCATGCTCTCGAACCTCTCCCAACGCAGAGACATCCACATCATGTCGAAGCGTTTCAACTGCGTAATAGGCGTAATCACGATAACGCCCCTCACCTATTTTTATTTCTTTTTTGGGCTCTACCGTGGTTTTACAGACACCCTCTTGCTCAAATTCCACAGGGTCTTCTAAGGCGTGAACACAGCGAGCAATGCGATCGATTAATTCAATTAATGCGGTGATTAATGTTGATTTGCCGCTGCCCATAGGGCCACTCACCACAATGGCTCCACCTCGTTTGTGGATCATGCTGTTTAACACATCGATATAAGGTGCGGGTAAGTCCATATCAGCTAATGACAGCGCAGCAGTTCCAGAGGTGACGCAGCGCAACGTCATTTTCACCCCGTGATTAAGCGGAATAAGCCCTACCCGCCATTCGAAAGGCTTTTCATGGCCATCGCGCGTTTCTAGTAAAATTTCAAATCGATCGTTGGCAGGGTCACGCAGCTTAATATCCTGCTTGCCTAGTGTTGAGAAGATATAGCTGGCTAAGGCAACGCCTATCTTGCGGGTTTGGTGTAAAGCACTTTGTCCATTACTGAGACGTTTTAATACTTCACGTTTCCCATCCACCCTCATTAAGAAGCGTGTAGACTCTTTATTGACCTCGATATGAATGTCACTTGCCGAAGCATTGACCGCAGCCTGACACAGCGAGGTGAAAAACTTGGCTAATTCGGAATCTTGATTCTGTTCATAATTTTTTGAGGTGGTTTGTGACATGATTTCAATCACAACTTCAACCTGCTCCTGTGTCACCTGAATGACTTTGATGTCTTTGCCTGTCATCAAGGGTAACGCTTTGACGTACTGCACAATTTCATCAAGTTTCGGAGCGGTTTTAGGTGCAGCGCTCATGATTTCACCTTCACGCGTCACATACGTTGTTCCGTCATCAAGGCATAACCGGATAAGTTCAGCATCCAGTAAAATAGCGGGATTCGTCGACGAATTATTCATAACTGCCCCCAGCTAAAAAGCGGGTCTTTTTATCGAACGACACGGTGACACCTTTATCTGTCACCGAAACCACCTTCACGCCCCCCACGTCACTGCCTTTACTGACGCGCACCGGCGCAATGCCATCAATTGAGAGATAGGCACTCGTTTCCCCGCCACTGGTGATCAATGAATTGAGCATCACCTGAGACAAGATATCGACAGAGTGAAGAGGCATGTTGGCATTTGCCGCACCAGCAGGCATTGAGTTCCCAAGCCCCAGCATGTCAACGTCAAGAGCATCAATATGTTTAGATTTGGCTTCACGCTCTTTCGCCTTTGCCTCTTCCAGCGCCACATCTAAGTTTTTAAGACTAAGCTCAGTGGTTTTACTAATGACGTCCAAGGCATTTCTATCAAGCGTAATGCTCATATCAATCGGGGGAGTCACAACCACCTGTTGTGGCGGGGCTTCAACGGCTACAGCAAGAGCCCCTGTTGAGGTGGGTGCCATTTCTGCTGAGTCAGCTTCTGAAGTGTATGGCGCGGGAATATCGCTATCCGACAACATTGGACCGACAGAAAATATCAGTACCGGAATGGCTACTATCGCTAGACCAATCCATTTGGCATTTTGTTTAATCATGATTAACTCCTCTTTAGTGCTGGCCGAATACGTTGAGCACGAGCCCAATGGTGTAATAACCTGGCGGGATAGGTTTCATCGTAAAGCTGTGAATGCCGACAGGCGTTTCGGCGAGCAGTTGAGCCACATACTTGATCTCAGATAAAGACGCATTTGCTTTACTAAACGACAAGGGGGTGACATAGGGTTGCGGGTAAGTGTTATCACTCGGCTCTATCATCCATTCCAAAGCAATCAGTGCATCGCGAAGGGAGGATGTGATTGAGGCTGTAGACGCTAAGCTGCCTTGCCAACGCGCTAATGTGATAGGCGTTGGGCATAACAAAGTGAAAGACTGAACATCTAGTACACTGTGACAACCAGCAGTTTCTAATGCAGAGTGGCCATTGAGCCATGCCTGCATCACACTGTGCTTCCCAGAGACTTGTCGATTTGCGCTGAGCCTTAACTGGCCACTGACAAACTCAATCGATTGCAATGGCCATTGGTCTGGGAGCAGCGCGCCATAGGCACCTAACCCCACGGCTTGATTTAATACCTTGCCCGCATCAGCGCTTTGACTGAGCGATATTCGATATACTGAATACGGATCAACAACTACTTCCATCTCAGGCTCAGGAGCGGGAAGCTGCTCAGGCGTTTGCCAAAACCCTATACCGGTTGCTACGGTAATGGTGGCAACACCGGCGATAATCCAAGGCAATATTGAAGCGTGCTTCTTTAAGGCAAACGGAGCTAACTCCGCAGTGCTTAGCGCTCGAACGACCTGGTATGTGCGATCATCGGTTAAATGACCAATCAACACTTCATCGGTGACAAACACCTGCTCACAACGCTGTAGCGTCACATCTGCAAGCAGTGTTGCGAGTGAACAAACAACCACTTTTTGTACGACTTGCTGATAAACCGCGACCATGTAAATCTCATTGTCGGCATGCGGCTCTAGCACACACCAAGATTGCGGTGGTTCATTTTGCTTTGAAATGCGATCAACCCATGCTTCTGCAGAGGCAAATGCAGGAACGTCACTGGTGTAGCGGCCAATCCAGCCGTTACGCTCAACTGTAAAGCTAAACATTGCGGGAAATCGTTTGGCCATCTCGCGTTTTGAGATGGTTTTCAATGCCCCCAAACGATAGGCAGGGATTGATGAGCTCATCGTACTCGCCTCGGCGTTAATAAAATTAACGTTTCGACGGTTTCACTATTTGTCGCTTGTGAACCTAAGCCATCGATGCCAAAGCTGGCACTTTTGTTTGCACCTGTGGTTTGTTGCTTAATAGAACCAATGACGACCGATTGCCCATAACGAAGATTGTTGGCAAAACCCAAATCGACTTTACGCATAGCGATAAATCGCAATTTAGTGTCTTTGACTGTTTCAGTTTCATCACTGGCTATTTTTGTTAATGAGCCAGCAATGCGTAACGACACATGGTCTTGCTGAACATTGGCTGTCACAAACATATCTACCCCTTCAGACACACTTTCACGGCGCGTCTCTGTATCAGAAGAGTTTTCTGAGGTGTTAACTTTGATATCAGCCAAAAACGGCGTTTCTAACGTTTGCGACAACCGCGCGGGTTGATTGCTTAAGGTCTGGATATTAATCGGGGTTTCTGTCGACACACTGCCTTGCTGTTCCAGAGCTTTAATAAAAGCCGTCGTCCCATCCCATTTACCTGTGCCTTGAAATGCCATACCAAAGCCATTATTGGATGCTGCCGTCGTTGTCCCTGGAATAACAAATTGCAACGAACCATCCCCAATGTCTTTCAGAATATTCCAATCAACACCTTGGTCTTTTCCAAGATTAGAACGAAATTCAAGGACTTGAATATTCAATATCACCTGCTTTTCAAGTTCTTGCTTGTATCGTTCTACGACCTGCTGAACATCTGGCGCATACGATCAGGCGTAGTGCGCACGATGAAAGACGATAATGACGGAACGGCTTCAACGCCCCCAATAAGCTCATTACTTTCTTCGTTAGATTTGAGCACTGCCTTGATTGCAGTCGTCACCTCTTGAATCATGTCCACATTGCTCAACGTGGTACTGATAAATTGCCCTTCGACTTGAGGGTTTTCACCTCCTCCAGTTGAACCTGTTGAGCCTTGTTGTGCGGAAACGGTGCCAATGGGTATGCTAAGGGTGAAGGTTTCTGATAAATACCGACGAACCTCAACTTTGTCTTGAGTGGGCACAAAACCATAGCTAGTTTGGCTGGCGAGCAAATTAAGAATATTTTGGCGTGTTGTATTGGCACTTAACGTCACCGTTGTCGACGCATTCACATCATTATCAAACCAAATGTTAGCCGGCACGCCGCGCATCACATCACTGAGCACTTGTGACAACGGTAAGCGTGTCACATGGACTTTAATGGTTTCTGATAACCAAGGAATATTTTGAGTTTTGACCAAAGGCGTGACGATTACTGGCGGCCGAGTGATAACACTGACATTGTTTAGGGCATTCGAAGGCGTGAGTTGCTCAATGCGTGATTGCATTGATTCAGCCTCTTTTTTTGAGTCTGTATAGGATTGAGATACACACCCTGCCATACCAAGTAACAAGAACGGCACAATAAATGGAGAAGCTTTGCGAAATAGGGACATTATTGTTTCTCCGAAATAAATGCTTGCTGTGTGCCGTAGATCAACTGAGCTTGAACAGGGTATTCCGTCAGCACTTGCTCAAGTGCATGGGCGATATCCCCCCTTGGGGCAACAATCGGATAGCTAGATAAAAACTGATAATCATCAATCGCTAACCAATTAGCATCTTGCCATTGCCAACCAAACGTCGTAATCACACTCGCCACTGCTTGCTTGAGGGAGTCACCTGACACCCAAACAATGTCAACAATGCCAGGGTAAGAATGGACGGCAGACATATCGCGGTAATGCGATAAATAAAGGGGTTCATTGATTTCTTTACTGAGCTTCGTAACCACGTCATCCAAAGAGGTGCCCGTCAATGTTTGACCATTGACGACGACTTGACTGAGTGCTTGTTGTGTTTTGGGAGGAAGATGCCAGGCAACCTTGGCAAGATTGTCATCCTGCATCCATTGGCGTAATGAGGACAAATAATTGCTACCAGGTGCAACGACATAATAACGTTGAGCCAAATCTTGCTGTTGAAAGGCAGAGGCAGCAACCTCCTGTAGAGGGATACTTTCTGCTCCAACATTCACGCTACTCGGGGCTGAGCTAAACATTGATTCAAATTCAGCATTTCTCGTAGGGTCAGCTACATGTGAGCTAACATCTTCATTCATGGTGAATATTTCAACGGGCAGCGTGTTGACGCTCGCGGTCAATGCATTGCTGTTTTGTGAAGAAGGATTACTCCAGACATAACCCTCACGTAATTTAAAGCCCACCTCGCGCTTAACCACGTCTTCTTCTAGGGCCCAAGGCTCCCCGCCCATCACCTGCAGCGCTTGACGAACAGACATGTAACCCATGTTCATATGTACGATGGGCAGCGGCTGCTGATAGAGCTGCTCTTCGGCATAACCCAGAGGCGGGCGAACACGGTAACCGGTTTGCCCCAGAAGAAAGTCCAACCCTTGCCCGACAGTCGCATTAGGCAGTTGCGGAATATTCACGTTCATTTCATTGGATAACACATCCCGCACTTGCCTTGCCGGCACGGACGATTCAGTGACGTAGCGCGAGCTATAAATAGTCGCACCTATTTCGGTCACATCCGGTGCAACTCTGATATTTAGCGGTGCCTGCTCCACACGGGGTGGCGCTGGCGGTGCGTTAACACAACCCGTAATCACAAGTGCTGCGACCGTGGCCACAATGGGGGTTCGCATAGACGATTTCCTCAGTTTTAAAATGTGAGGAAACGGTACAGAAAAGATTTTGAAAAGTACTGATTAGAATCCCACTGGAAAAAAATTCTGAAAACCGTATTTTTATATTTTAATTTGATATGATTAAGGGTTTTAAATAAATAATGAAGGCCGCATTCGCGGCTTCATTAAACGCTTTACTCCCTATCGTTTGCGTTAACCCGTTTGATCAGCGCTTTAGGCAAGACGATTTTTTTACACACACTTGAAAAATAACTGGGGACGCAATAATCCTCACTGAAAACAAAGAGAACCTTTGGGCACTCATTTCTTTTCATAGCCGCCCATCCCTCATCATTTGTATCTCTGACAATGACAACATCGCCGTTCACTTGCTCTGCGTTCGCCTCAAAGAACGTAAGAATAGTTATCGGCATTCCATAAATGGCCACCCTGGCGTGATAATCTGCCAGCTGAGTGTTCACTACGGAAATGAGTTTTTTAGCGTCTTTTTCAGTCACGTTATTTTTTTTGCATTTTGCCACCCACTTGACCTTTGTTAACCCAAAGGCAAATGGCTCCCGCAAAGGCAACCATTTGCCCTGCGGGAGTTAACGTTAATATTCAGAAGGAAGTAACACAGTTGTTGCACTTCTATCTGCTTCTGTAATGATCCAAATGCGTTCATCTGCGAACTGATATGCAGACATTAAACGCCCACCTTGCATTAGCGCTTGCTCATTCGATTGTTTATCGGCATCAGATACACCGCCCCATTGGCCCTTAATATGTTGAGCGATTAACAGCCTTAGATCTGTTGTATTGCCTGGTATGGCCAACAAAGCACTAATACCTTGCGTAACCACCACTTGGCCAAGCGAAAACAAAGGTTGATTTGGGAGAGTATTCATCGTTAAGTCCTCATGTTAAATTAAGGACTTAACCCCTTAAGGGATTAATATCCCCGAGGGTAAAAAAGCATAAAAAAAGCCTTCACCGCAATGGCAAAGGCTTTCGTTGTTTGAGTATTGGTTAAGTTACGAGAAGATATACTTTAACGAAGCGACAAACACAGCAGCTCCGATACCAAGTAATAGCGTTTTAATCCAATTCAAATCACTTCTAATTGAACTAACCTCTGATTTGACCGCATTGATATCTAGCTTCAAATCATTGTGAACTAGCTTTAATTCAGCTTTAGACACAGCCTCATTCGCATAAATATCATTGATCACACCGATAAAGGTTTCGGCTTGTTTCTCGTTTAAACCTGAATCAATGAGATCTTTAATTGCTTTATGGGTATCTAATGGGATCATAGTCATATTCACCTCGTCATTTCTTACTTTCATTGTATCAAATAAAAGCAGGAACCCAAACCAAATGGCAGGATAGCTCCTGCCATTGAAAAGTTAACTGTTAATCAAGCCCTAATTCAAAAATGCGTACATCACATTGACCATAATTAAACGCAGTTCGTAAATATTTCGGCATTGCCGATAGCTGATGGGTTATGTCATCGATAATAGTGAGCAACTTTTTGTGATTAAATTCAAAGTAACACGCAAAATCACTCAACACATTGTCGAATTTCATACCTGCATAAAACGAATCACTCCATGCCGTATTTGCAATATCTTCGTCATCCTCACAATCTATCAAGGCAAACTTTGCTTTTGCAACGGCAAGTGTGAGTTCTATTTCACTTAATGCAATTAACATCTCAGTTGACGTTTTCATACTCATTCCTCTCAAAACCACAAAGAGGAACGCCACTCGGGGACGTGTCCCCGGTGGGTTAGTTAAAAAATATTAAATGGTCACATTGATCGCCACATTGAATACAGAACATCTGCAAATTCGATTTCGCTTAGTGTACCAACAACTAAATCAACCATTGCATCCGATAATTCATCATACTCAGTGTTTATTTCGTAATCATTGAGTGACAAATACTCTAAACACAAGGCAAGCCCTGTGCGCTTGTTTGCATCTGAAAAAGCGTGTGCCATAGCGACTGACGTCGCATATTTAGCCGCAATTAAAAACACATCATCCAAGCCTTCATAAGCAATAGCATTGTCGATCCGTGATAACGCACCCGACAATCTGCCGATATCATATTCACCGCGAAAACCTGGTTCATTCAACAGAATGGCCTGATTGATTTCAACGACTCGTTCAGCAGGAAACTGAATGAAATTCATTACATATCAGCCAGTTTGCGAAAAGTGTTTTTATGCGTTCGTAAAACAAGTTTTGTTTCGCTATGCACAATCTGCTTACCGCAACCACCTGTCAAATCAAGCTTTTTATTGGCTTTAACATGTGGACGCTCTACGATATTTACACCGTATTTCTTTGTTTCATTTAACATTTTAATAGTCCTCGCGTTAACACTCACCTTGATTTTATAAGCTAAATATAAATCACTTATAAAACAAAAACAAAGTGGCACAAAGGTCCTTAGTAAAAAGCCCTATCACTCGAAAGTAAAAGGGCTCAGTTTATTACGCAGCGGTCTGTACAGGCTGTGCCGGTGCATCTGCTGCTTGCGATGAAGATTGGAAGACGATGTTACCATTTACCTTAAGGTAAGTGATTTTCAACAATCGCGCTTTCAAACAAACGCCAGTTTGGCCTTGTTTTTCTCCACTGCCGTGAACGAATGTCTCTGGGTACAGATCACCAAGTTTAAAGCTTGCTGTTACCGTATCATCTTTCTTCACAGAAGAAAGGTGGGTATCAAACAACGCTTTGGCTTCAGTGCCAACAACAGAACAATCGAAGTAAGTTTTTTGACCTTCATCACCACGACAAGCAGCAATAGTGACGGCCCAATAAGGCTGACCTTTGCGTAACTCGACTTTACGGATACGGTTAAAGAAACCGAAGCCAGTGATATGTAAGTCAAAATGTGTATTTTGTGTAGTCTGAGTCATGATAATTCTCCAAATAATAGGCGAGAAAAATCAAGACCCTAATGGGAGATGATTTATCCCATTAGGTAGATAACAACAAACGTTAAGGCCAGTGAATACACACTGGTGCTTCTATCAAAGAGAAGCTAAGTTTAGGATACCCCAATCAGCCTAAGCTGAACGCGACACATCTCATGGAGCCATTTAAGGCGTATTGCCGTGTGCTTCACACTGTAAGTCAGTGAGCAACTATAAAACTCTTTCAGAGTAACAGAGCGGTTTTACGAAATAAAGCCTCTTCTCTATAATTTTTACATCAACAAATCTATGTTTGGTTATTGCTCTCCATCTCCTTACCAGGCTTACCCTCATTATCAAACAATCGTCGCTGGCAACCTGATTGATATGCCGAACATCCCCACCAGAACTTACCTTTCGTTTTGGCTTTTTTTCTAACAAGCACCCCTTTCTTACATGTACAAGGTGTTGTTTTAGGCAATTTCCCGCGCTCATCATTAAGCAATAGACCACATTGTTCTTTGTCCTCGCATACCCAGAACTTACCGCTTTTCCCCGACAATTGTTTCATCGATTTTTGACATACAGGGCACGGGAGTGTCACAGCCAAAACCTTTGGCAGCTTTAATGTGTATTGCCCTTGTTTGAACATGGAGACTAATTGCGTGATAAATGTACCTTGCCTTGCCATGAAATCATCCAGTGAACCATTACCCAATGCAATCTCATCGAGTGCTTGTTCCCACAATGCTGTCATTGCCGGTCTGGTGAGTACATCTGGTAACGCATCGATGAGTGATCTTCCAGCCTCAGAGCTTATCAACTGCTTACCAGTAACAGTGACAAATCCCCGCGCTTTGAGCGTATCGATAATGTTTGCTCGGGTTGCTTCAGTACCAATGCCCGAGGTTTCTTTTAAAATGGATTTGAGTTTTGGATCGCTTTCAAATTTAGCGATATTAGACATGGCATCAATTAGCGTTCCTTCAGTAAAGCGCCCTGGAGGCTTTGTTCGCTTCTCTTCTCGCTGAAACTGTGCTGTTAAGGTTTGTCCGATGCTCAACAGCGGTAAATTAGCACTGTCATCGGCAGTTTCATCCTCACTGTCTTTACCTGTCACCAAGCGCCAGCCTTTTACTCGCTCAACCTTGCCCGTCGCTTTAAAGCGTTGGCTGCCAACCATCAGTTCAATTGTTGTGCCATCGTCTTCCGCTACTGGGTAAAACTGCGCGAGATATCGCTGCACAATGGCATGATAAAGATTCAGCTCCTTTTCGTTCATTTCATGCAATTTCGGTGTCACCGGTAATGGAATAATCCCATGGTGGGCCGTAATTTTCTTATCGTTCCAACACGCACTTGTTTCATTTACATCTGCAGTGCTACACCATGCAGCAAATACTGGCACAACCTTGAGTTTATCGAGGATTGAGCCAACCTCCTCCTTCTGAGATAAGGGCAAATAAGGGCAATCTGTTCGGGGGTAAGTCGTGACCTTATATTTCTCATATAAAGATTGCACAATATCGAGTACTTCTTTAGCGCCATAGCCAAACTTAGCAGACATAGCCTTTTGTAAGGAACCTAAGAAAAATAACGGTGGATGTTTAGATTTTTGCCGCTTGGTATCGAATTGCGTGACCGTACCCGTTTGGCCACGACATTGAGATAAGACATGTTCAACAACAGCCACTTGTAAACAGCGGCCTTGCTCATCCCCAAGATTATCAGGCACTTGCCATTTGGCTTTAAACGGGATCGTTGCATCAAATAAGCCAGTGATATCGTAATACGACTGTGGTACAAACTGCTCAACTTGCCTATCTCTATCGACCACAAGCCGTAATGTTGGCGTCTGCACTCTTCCGACTGAGAATGCACCTTGATAACCGTATTCACGGCTCAGTAAGGTGCATAATCGCGTCATATTCATTCCAATAAGCCAGTCTCCCCGACTTCGGCCTAACCCAGCATCGTAAAGCTTGGCAGTTTCATGGTTAGGTCGCAAAGACACCAACGCTTTCTTAATGCTGGCGTCATCCAACGCACTTAGCCACAACCGTTGAATGGGCCCTTTATAGTTAACGTATTCAAGCACCTCTCGGGCGATAACTTCACCTTCGCGGTCTGCATCCGTTGCAATAATAACCTCAGTGGCCTTGGCCAATTGCTTTTTTACAATCGCAAATTGCGCTTTCGTTTTTGGACTGACTAACATTTTCCAAACTGTTGGGATAATGGGTAAATCAACGATATTCCACGTCTCAAAATCAGGGTTATAGTTTTCAGGTTCTGCTTGTTGTAAAACATGGCCAACGCAAAACGTCACCGCAATACCGTCACCAGTAAAAACACCATCTCCACGCTTACAACCAAGGACACTCGCAATATCTTTTGCCTGTGACGGTTTTTCGCATAAAAAGAGTCGCATAATAACCGCCTATATATTGATGTACGGGCATGCTTTAGTTAATACGGAAGCCGTCGTTTGCTCAACGGTGCTCACAACAGCACCTAGCGCCTTTAAACGTTGATTAACCCAAGTGGGAGTCACATTAGCGATCGTTTTCCCCTCTGTATTACCCATCAATGCTTGTTGTACCTGGGCAACATAAGGTTGTTGTAAATCAACATCACGCCTTGCCTGAATTAACAGAGAAGCATCTTTTTGATGCATCGCCCAGGCACGGGTTCTTAGCGCAGCTATCGCGTTAGTTAAACTGCGTCTTGGCTTAGGACTTTGCTTCTCCATGGTTAATACCTCGGCTCATAGGTACTGTCATCTTGATAGGGCACTTGCGCGGCATGAGGTTGATAAGGGGCTTTCTCTTCCAACGTTATCGAGGCAATACGTCGCGGTAATATCGAAATGGATTCAGCCGTAATACAAAAACCAGGTTCCATCACACCTTGGTCATTTTCCCAGGGCTCAGCACGAGGCTCACCAATCAGCAAAATTCGCATACCTTTTTGCAGCAGTTGTGCTAACGCGGGTCCATCTTTTTTCCAATAATCAACAGTGATCCAAAAACCACCCTTATCAATCAGCCCTTCATTATTAGGGCCATTCACCAAGCGATCGTATTTGACATTCAATTTTAATATTGGTCGTTTCTCGCCTCGACTGCGCTCATTACCTTCTAGAAAAGTAATTGCTGGTGCCTGACCAATATTGCCTTCTAAAGTTATTGTTCCTCTGTACATAATCATGTTCCTTGCTGGTTTAATGGATGGATTAATGACTTTCAGTATTTAACAGCGTTGTTGTAAGTAACGTTTTGCCTCCTTCTGGGCATCAATACACAGAAGCCGGCGATAACGTGGATCAAGTTCTAAGAAGTGCACTAGCACGAGAAAAATGGTGTTAGTGCAAAATTGAGGTTCAAAAAAAGAAATGAGCGCCCGAGTGCGTTTATTTAAATGCGCTCTATGGGTTGGGGCATCCCCCAGAGAATTGTGGATTTGTTCAATTTTAGACAGGTCTAGTGCAGGCTGTAACGACACTGTTGCGACCAAATGGGCACAAAAATCATCAAACAATCGCTCATCATTTTCTAATCGGAATGACACGCGGCTTAACGACACAGGCTCATTTAGCTCACCCATTGCGCCCAAGACAATCCGCAAAAATTGACAATGAATTTGCTCAAAATGCGTTTGCTGGCTTTGCCATTGTTCGCCGAATAAAGCTGTTTTAAATGCCGTTAAATCAACTGCACTAAAACTAAAATTTTTTGCAACTTGATTTCCCATGACCACTCCCTAAATGACGCACATAGGAAAACGGTACAGAAAAAAATTTGAAAAGTACTGATTAGAATCCCAATGAAAAAAGATTCTGAAAAACGTATTTTCGAGAATATTTTTGCTATCATCAAGGGTTTGAAATAAAAACATCTGCTATCCGGTCATATGTGCACACATTGAAGGAGATGCAAATGCAACATCGAAATCTAGAAAGCAAACTCGAAAATACTGGTTACATACTTAGCGTGGTAGGAATGGCGCTTATTCTGGCTTGGATTGGGATCTACAAATTCACCCCAACAGAAGCTGCACTAATAGAACCATTAGTTGCAAACCACCCTCTGATGGGATGGCTTTATTCATTTCTGTCTGTACAAGTTGTTTCGAACATTATCGGCGCAACAGAAATCATCGTTGCGGTGGGATTAATCGCAGGTTTTAAAAATGCAAAAATTGGGTATATGTCAGGGATTGCCTCTGCTGTTATTTTTGCAACGACATTAACGTTCCTCATAACTACGCCTAATACATGGAAATTCTCAGATGGCGTATTGATAACAAATTTCTTTCTGTTAAAAGACTTCTTATTTATTGCAGCGTCACTCAGTATTATTGCAAAAAACAGAACTACCCTTAGGTTGATAGCCGAAGCTAACAACAAACGTTAACGCTTACATCAAAACAAAATGATGCTGCTTAATGAGTGTTGACGCTTGCGACAACGCGAACTTAAGCAGCCATTCTTTTTCTCCCATAACAACACCGTTATAAAGGGTGTAATATTAGGTGAATTTGTTGGCAATCAGGATTCACTTGAGCAACTTCCACGTTAAATAACGCCTCACCCTTTAGCATAGCTTCCAATTTATCAAACTCTGGCGATTCATAAAAAACTGATACAGGAGCAATTTGTTCACCGGTCTCTGCAAAACCATACTCAACATGAGAACGCAGCAAGTAAATAAACTTAGACTTACGGGTTTCACCATCAAGAATAAACCGTGACTCAATACCATGCTTTACTCGCACAAGTTCCAGTAAATCAAATAACTTGTGTGCATCAGTTACATCTTCAGTATTCTTTGTTATTAAACCGCCTATTTCTATTAGTTTAAGCTCAAGGTTCGCGCCTTTTTGACGCCCAATACTGAGTATTTTCCTTGTTTCATTTCTAATAAACTTAAACCTATGGTCCTTGTGAATTGGCTTTATAAATTTAACTAATATTTCATTTCGCTTAGCAATAGTGACATGCCCTGGCGAATCGGATATCGTTAAATAAAGATGAATCAATGCATTGGTCACAACCGAAGAAACCATTTGGTAATATGTTTGTCTACCGGTCATATCGCACCTAGTATTTCATGTTCATTTATATATTGCTCTGCCCAATCCAGTGCTTCTTTTTTAATGTGCATAATATCGGTTCCACTAAAACCTTTTCGTGTCTGTGTATAATCAAAACGTATGACCAAAGTTGCCATTGACTCTAACTGCTTTGCTGTAATCGTCCTTAATGTCAGTACGCCCTCTTCAATCAACACATATTCACTGCCATCTTTGTTTTTGCTCCAAGGCATTGCTTTTATCACTGTATGGTGCCTTTTAAGTCCAGCCCTCATTCATCCCCTTTATTATTAATAAATGCATTCACGACGTATTATACCGCCAACCGCTATAAGCTAGAACACATTGCAGCCATTTTCTTCATCATTTTGATGCACAACATCACCATTATTAAAAGCAATAGCCAATTTGCGCCATTTTTATTCATTTTGAAAAAATAGGGGCGCTCAATGTTGATGCAGAAACAACGGCTCTCCCTCTGGGTCCACCAAAGCGAACCCAGAGGGAGAGCCGTTGCGGCAGGTGTTTCGTCGCGATATAATGCCTTATGCTTCGTAACTTACATTTTTGGTGAATTTTTTGGCTCAAAATAATCCCAGTTTAACAGGTAATAAATTCATTCTGCATCAGAATGATATTGATTCCCTTAAACATGAATTATCAATTCGTAAGAAATCCCGTCGATACAAGTCAAGACTTGACCCATATCGACAGCAAATTCTTACATTGCGCGCTGCAAACATTCCCTACCAAGGCATTTCATATTGGCTACTGACTCGTCAGAAGATTACAATAACACCGGAAGCTATCAGCGCACGAATTAAGAAATGGAGTCTAGAGGATGAAAAATGACAAGTTACGCAAGAATTTAAAAAGTCAATCTTTCCGTTTTTTCAATGCTCATTACAATGGTATTGGAAAAAACAAATCGGATGAACCTGATAAACTTAGAAGTCATACTTCATTTTACAAGCATGTAGAACAAGCAGCCTTTGCCGCAGAAAATATGGGTGTTAAACGATTAAAGCATATTACACCAGAATTGGCGCAAGAATATCTTGAAAATAGAAGAATTAATGGCATATGTCAAAAAAGCTTAGCTTTTGAAAAGAAAATGCTTGAACGCATTATTTCAATATTCACCCCCATCACGAAATTAAATCCTGTGATTGAGTCTAAGAGAATTTCAAAACCAAAGGCGCTCTCCAATCGAGCGTATACAAAGCAACAGACATTATTAATTCTTGCTAGACAATCTCCTTATACTCAGCTTTCCACGCAGATTGCGTTTAATGCTGGACTAAGGGCTTTTGAATTATTAACAATTCAGCGTTCAAATGAAGCATCTCCTTCGCCTCATAGATATTGGCGCAGTGATCTATTTAAAGGGCGAGATGATGGAGTTGCTTATATTGTTACAGGTAAAGGAGGGTTGAGTAGGACAGTTATTTTATCCACGGAACTGTCTAATACATTAGAACAAAGACGACTTGATGAACCAAGAGTTGTTGAGGACCGATATGCAAAAAAAGTTCTACAGTTTTATGACATATCTGGAGGCCATAAGTTCTCTAGATCATTTTCAAAAGCGAGCATGAAAGCTTTAGGTTGGTCAATGGGAGCTCATGGTTCAAGATTTACATATGCTCAAGAAAGAATGGATAACAGCATTAAAGCAGATTCATATGAAATGGCTAAAACTATTATAAGTCAAGAACTAGGTCATTTTAGACCAGAAATAACTGAACGTTATTTAAAGCCATGAAAAAGTCTTATTAGACTTTTTCACATATTAGACGTAAGTACACACCCTCCGGTGACGTCATTTAGATGACGATTAACAGTAAGCCTGTTTCTGCCTTGCTTCACCCGCAGGTATGCAATCGTTCTTTTTGTCTATGTTCTCCTGTATTTTAAGTTTTAATGGGTTAATTTTTGTTAGTCACTATTGAATAACAAAACGAGTAGGCACCCTCGATGGGTGAGGTTAAAAGTCTGGTGACTTATATGGTTCTCAGTGAAATACATCCAGAAAACCAATGGTTAAGGCAGACGAATACACGCTGGTACTTCTATCAAAGAGAAGCTAAGTTTAGGATACCCCAATCAGCCCAAGCTGAACGCGACACATCTCATGGAGCCATTTAAGGCGTACTGCCGTGTGCTTCACACTGTAAGTCAGTGAGTAACTGTGGAACACTGTCATTTTAGGCAGAGCAACTTAAAACGTCAAACACTGCTTATCCACAAAATCTGTGAATAAGTCGAGGGACAGAGCTGCATAATCTTTAATAGCTCGCTCATCAGCCACTATTTTCGTGCTGATTAATTTTTAACCTGCCAAATAATCTTTTCAATTTCTGCGCAAGACAAAATTGAGTATTTACAGGCCGCATCCCTTTGGGCACCAATTCTCAGTATAAGAGCCATGTCCTAAAGCAATTGACATAGCAACCGTTAGGTAGGGTAGTTCACTATAGGCAGCAAATGACCGTCACTTAGATTCTACTTCAGTAGCTTTTTCTTCCCACTCAGATATGACTGATGTAGGTGCCAATTTAGGGAAATTGGGTCTTTTTATTCTAAAGTTTGACATAGTTTCTCTAAGATTTGACCAAATACTATAATTGTCGGCTAATGCCCCGTTGAGCCAACAGTTCATTGCCTTGCTTGAACGGCTTGTGTACGCCCAGCATGACCATGAACGAATGAGGTGAACTTGTTTATGATATGATCATTCAGCGTTAATACCTTCAAACCCTATTGGAAAACATACCCACTCATCGCTATCGCTATAAAACTATAAGGTCCATTATCCTGAATCGCGATTGGTACTAAAGAGTTAGATAAGTCATTGTATTAAGATTACAAAAGAAGCACACTTATAACATAATTTGATTGTTATCACGGAACGAAAATGAGTAAATTTATCTTCCAAGGCAGCAGCCCTATCTCTGAAAAAGACTTTAAAAGTCATTTAGGCTCTTTGTGCCAATTAGAAAACATAGGTGTCCTTCTAGGTGCTGGTGCATCAGCAGGATGTGGCGGTATGACAATGAAAGGTGTATGGCTTGATGCAATAAACAGTACGCCTAATCTACCCAGTGAATTACTTGCTTTTAAACTCATAACTCAAGAAAATATCAATAATCAAGATGTAAATGTGGAGCAACTTTTAGATCAAGTAACTCAATATTTATCGGTATACAAAAAAACATCACCATTAAACAACGAGACAGATTTTGAGTCCCAACCTGTAGGCAGGCTTCAGAAAATTCTACTTTGCTTATATCAATCCGTAACCAAAGCGGCACTACTGGTAAAACAAGAAGCTTTTGGTGATGAGAACTTAGGATCTCAAGAACAATTCAAATCTCACCGAGAACTGCTTGAAAAATTAATTTCAAATCGCCAGCCAGGTCAAGCCGCTCCGATGCTATTTACCACCAACTATGATCTCTCCTTAGAGTGGGCTGCTGAAGAAATAGGCATTCAACTTGTGAATGGATTTTCAGGGCTTCACACAAGAACTTTTCAACCTCAAAATTTTGACTTGAGCTTTAGAAACGTCAATGCAAAAGGTGAGGCCAGATTTGGGCACTATCATGCCTATTTGCATAAACTGCATGGCTCCCTGTCTTGGGTTCAAGAACATGACAGTGATATTAAAGAGATCCCTTCAGCTCTAGCGAAGAACCGTTATATTGATCCATTGCTAAAAGGCGAAGCTGTATATGATAAGCAATTCTTAATTTATCCTGGTGCCAATAAATATCACCACACAATCGGTTTTGTATACGGTGAGATGTTTCGCAGGTTTAGTGAGTTCCTATCAAAGCCTCAAACAGCCATTTTTGTAAATGGATATGGCTTTGGTGACTATCATATCAATCGAATCATTCTTGGGGCTCTTCTCAACCCTTCACTACATATTGTTATTTTCTATCCTGAGCTCGATACAATATCGACAGATACAGCTAATTTAAATGAAGCACAAAAATGCATCAAAAAACTTAAATCACTGTCATTAAACCAAATTACAATTGTTGGCGGAGATGACAAAGCCTACTTCAATTCATTTGTTAAATATATTCCAAAGCCTGTGTTATTCCCCAGAGATACTTCCACTCAAGATCTTGTAGCCGCTATTAATGATCTAGTTCAAAGTGGAAATCAGATATGAGCATAGAAAGCGTCGATTCTATTGGGTATGTAGTTGCGCTTGAAGGCACAAAAATTCGCGTTAACTTACTTGAGGGACACAAAGGTCAATTAGCATCTCACCGACGAGGGGTAAGCTCAGTCTCTCAACCTGGCGATTTAATTGGACTAGATGCTGGCACTAACCTTGTTATTGCTAGAGTCACTGATATGGCATTTGTTGATCCAGACAAAGCTCATTCTTCTAATGTCGGCACAATGAATGTTACTGATATCCCACTAAGGCAACTCATTGCATATTCTGTGGGCTATGTATTTCTGGATGGTGAAACTCGAAAGTTTATTTCCGAAAACTGGAAATTACCAACATTAGGAGCAAAAGCGATTCCCCTGTCGAGCGACTATCTAGAAACTATTTATGGCGTAAATGAAGATGAAAAAGACTCCACAATTGAACTAGGGCGAGACTCAAGAACTAAAACGACGAGAATCAATGCTGGTCTCAACTCTCTACTTTCTAGACATTTGGCTGTTCTTGGTAGTACTGGTTATGGGAAATCAAATTTTAATGCACTGTTAACACAAAGAATACGTGAAAAATTTACAAAATCCAGACTTGTTATTTTCGATATAAATGGTGAATATGCTGATGCATTTATTGGTCAAAAACGAGTGAAAGAGACCATTTTGGGTAGTATCCCAGCTTCTATAACTAGTTCAGTTATATTTGAACCTGTGCCGGCACCTCCTAATTTTGATGGTAAATACCCTGTCTATCATCAAATACCTTATCAAGCATTTGGCTATGCGGGATTAATTAAATTATTAAGACCAAGCGATAAAACACAATTACCAGCACTACGAAATGCATTGAAGTCACTTCATATGGTGTGTAGCGGGACAAATGACTCAATATTGACAGCTGAATCATTTCCACCTCCAACTGCTCAAATTTGGTTCGAATTGGTTGATGATTGTCGACAAGATGGACAAAAGGACTTAAGCCAGTGGCTTAAAAAATTGAGAAGCAATTCACTTGGATATTTTCCAACATGGCCACCTTTTAATGCGCTAGCTAACCTTGTTGCTGAGTTTGGCTGCCAAGCATATACACCTCAAGGCGAAAGTAAAAGAGATGCATTTAGTTATGGTAACGTATTGCCATTAGTTAAAGTTATTCAACAACTTGTAGATGATCCACGCTTCAGGAATGTAGTTAACTTATCTGGAGGGCAAGTTATCAAAGACCCGATGACTATGTGGAATGAAGAAGTTGAGAATGAAGTTGATTATATTTTTGGTAAAAAATCGGGGGAAGCACAAGATTGGGATGTTCATATCATTAACTTAAAAAATATAGCAGATGATCATGCTCCAATGATTTTAGGTTCACTTTTAGAAATGTATTCGGATGTATTATTTAAAAGAGGCCAAGATAAGAATTATCCAACCATGCTGCTTTTAGAGGAAGCACATCACTACCTTAGAGATCCCTTCGCAGAAGAAGGAACTCAACTTAAAGCATATGAAAGGCTTGCAAAAGAAGGGCGTAAGTTTAATTGTTCTTTACTTGTTAGCACTCAACGCCCATCAGAGCTATCGTCGACTGTTCTCGCCATGTGTTCGAATTGGATCTCACTGCGCTTAACTAATGAACGAGACATCAATGCATTAAGACATGCGATAGAAAATGGTAATGAACATACTCTTAGCGAAATATCAAGTTTACCTAGAGGTGACGCTATCGGTTTCGGCTCGGCATTTAATATTCCTGTTAGATTTACGATTGATAAAGCGGAGCCTAGCCCTAAGTCTTCAGATGCTGCATTTGCTTCTATATGGTCGACATAAATTATTTTGATATATCAATTCAGATGACGATTAAGGAATCAAATAAACGAAAACTTTTACAGAAGAATATTGATTAGCTTTTGTATAGCAAAATGGCAGGATGTATGCGTAAACCAGACTAGGCAAGTCTGATTCATCGCACGAGTAAGGCCTATAGCATTAATTCAAATGGTCTCAGCTTCGAAACAAAAACCGGTAACCTTTGCTTTTGTAAGCAATTTAAAAACTCTGATGCTGTCATCGGGGGATTCTTTAAGCTACTTCTTTGCTGTTGAGCCGCTTTGATACAAGAGCTTGGATCTAACTCAAACATATCGCACAAAAACTCATCTGGATGGATAGCTGATAGTTCAAGTATATTGAGCTCTGATGCAGGAAAATCTTTAAGATTAAACGTTATGATGGCCTCTGCGTGCCCTTTTAAAGCTGCAGCAACCACATGCCGATCATTCATATCAGGCAGTGTTAATCCTTTAATTAACGGCTCATACCCTTCGATAAGGCAATCAGGTACATTTTGATTAATCAGTTGTTTCGTGCGTTCTAACATTACTTCTGTGATGCGTGGATTATTCAACAATACATTACGCATCCATTCATCATGGATCTGCTCAGTCCAGCGAGCCCTAAATAAGCCCGCATTGGCTAAAAACATCAAATAACTACGAAGTGGTGCGGGATACATGACACACGCATCAAAAACAACAGTATACGACGCCATTAGTAACCCATACCCAATTCCTGATCTAATCTGGAAAGCTCATCAAGTGTTGACAAACGCTGGATTTCCAGTTGCTGCTTATATTTTATCACCGAAGAAAATGGCACTTTTCTTCGATTACCGACTCGAGTAAATGGTATTTCACGTGAATCTAATAACTTGATAAATGTTGGCCGTGACATATTCAAAAAGTCAGCGCCTTGTTGCGTGGTCATTTCGGCATGGATGGGGGTGATATTAACAGAATTACCCTGCCCCAATTGCGTCAACACTTCAATCATCATTTTCAATACGCTAGAAGGTAAAGTGACATCATGCGATTGACCTTGTTTATCAATTACACTTATTTGTTGAGCCTCACCATTACTTTCAATAACAGCAGATAACTCCTGGCTGCCCAACCGAGCCATTGCGATTTCTTCGGCGTTCGGCAAAGTAGTCATGTTCATAATTCATCTCTCAAATATTGGAAAAATTTGTTTCAACCTGCATTATCCGCAATATTCGAAAAATGTCAACATTCGAAATATTCGCAACTACACAGGATTGCTACTACAGTTGAATCAATCTTGTGTAGAGTGATTCACCGGCTTACTTAGGGTATACCCCAAGCAAACTAACCACATCACATTGCCAATTGGTTCGCTATATATTGATTTTAAACCCTACTCGCACTAGTATCGTAAACCACATCCTAAAAGCACCAAATGAGGCAAAATGTTTATTCGGGCCTACCTGCGCGCATCGACAGATGAACAAGATGCCAATCGAGCCAGAAATGAATTGGTTCAGTTTTCAGAAAGTAAAAATATTCGTATAGCCAGTTTTTATACCGAGACGCAATCAGGGGCGAAAATTGAACGACCTGAACTTGGGCGCTTAATCATGGACTCTCACCCTGGCGATGTTTTACTCATAGAAAAAGTCGATAGATTGTCTCGCCTCCCCTTCGAGCAATGGAAGGTCCTAAAAAGTAAATTGGTAAAAGCCAATATTCATATTGTCGTTGTTGACCAGCCAATGACGCATGGGATCTTAAGTGGCATGGAAGAACATACCATGATCGCAAAAGTGCTGACTGAGTTCATGATTGATTTGGCCGCTGCAATGGCCAGAGATGATTACGAGACAAGAAGAAAGCGACAAGCGCAAGGCATCGAAAAGGCCAAAACCTTAGGCAAATACCTTGGACGTCAGCCTGACCATGGATTAAGGCAAAATATTCGGTTACTACTCAATGAAGGGAAAAGCTGGTCTCAGGTGCAGAGCTTACTTAAATGTAGTCGTTCGACCATTGCTAAAACGGCCAAGTTGAGCGAGCTTGGGTAGCAATAATTCGCTTTATGGATGAACGCTGTTGTATTGCAGACTAGGTGAGAATGGTAGCAACATATAGGTGGAGGCGAATATAGTAAGAATTAAAACTGATTAATCATAAGCTTAATTCAATATTAGCGCCGCATTTAATCTTAATGTAATGCCGTATTTATTCCTATTATTCTCACGTTAAGCTATACTCGCGCTATTGTAGAGTAAGGAGGTTTAAATGGCAGCTGTTGACAGTATCTTTCAAAAAATAAAGCGTTCTAGACGCTACGTTTTCGAACGCAAAGACTTTGACGGCATTGCTAGCTATGACCAGATTGGCAGATCGCTTAACCAGTTAATGGATAGAGGCGAGATAATGAAGCTTGGCTATGGCTTATACACTAAAGCGCGAGTAAATAGCCTGACAGGACGTTTAATGCCGACCTGTCCAGGTGGTAGCGATGCACTTATGCGTGAAATATTGAAAATGAAAGACATCGATTTCGAGATAGATAATCTGTCCTTACAAAGTCTTTCCGGTAAAAACACCCAAATTCCCTCATCAGTTCATTACTCATGGGATCAAAAACAGTTCAATCGAAAATTGGTTGTTGGTAACAGACTGTTGACGCCAGCAAGTAGACCATGAAAAAACTGAAACAACAGTTCTTAGAGGTTTCCGATGCATTAGCGCTCGGGAACCCCGCCATAATTGAAAAAGATTATTGGGTGGTTGCTCTACTTTCAGAGCTTGAACAGCTAACGTTTGAAACTCATCAAATGGTGTTTTCCGGCGGCACCGCACTTGCTAAGTCCAATGTCAAAATACTTCGAATGTCTGAAGACGTGGACATAAAGCTGATCCCCACGCCGCAATTTCAACACCTTAGTCGCGGCAGGAAAAAACAGTACCGTAAAGCATTAGCAGTACAAATTGAAACAGCGCTTATTGCATCTAACAAATTTTCTATCGAAGCTAGATTAGTTCAGGATGAATATCGCTATGTGGAATATGAGCTTAAATATCCGCAACAATTTAGCCAGGCTCCTTGTCTACGCCCAATCATCAAGTTAGAACTGATGGAGACAATTCCACTTCTTGCGCTGGAAACACGGGGCATTCAATCGTTAGTAGCAGAACTTTATAAGCTGCCACAAGAAGTGAACGGATTCATCTGTGTATCAGTAAATACCACCTTGGTGGAGAAAGTGCTTTCCATGCTACGCCGTACAATGTCTGTTAAGCGTGATGCAGCGCGAAACGATGACGTTACCTTAATTCGACATATTTACGACGTACACTGTATTCATGCAGCACTGGCCCTTGATAATGAATTACTCGCGCCCCTTTTCCTCGCCGTATTAGAAGAAGATATTGCTCGCTTTGGCAACCAACATGCCGAATTCGTCATGGACCCAGCCAATGAGTTAAGGCTTGGCTTACAGGAGCTAGAAAAGAACCCACTCTTCCGACAACGCTTTGATGATTTTGTTAAACCAATGGTGTTTAACTCGCAATCACCCAATTTTGATACGTGCTTTATGTCCTTTAAACATATTGCGACATCACTCATTCTGACTATTTAGAGCAAACATGAATAAACAACAACTCGCTGCCAAAATCTGGGAATCAGCCAACCAGATGCGTTCCAAGATAGAAGCAAACGAATACAAAGATTACATACTTGGCTTTATCTTTTACAAATACCTAAGTGACCAATTGGTTCAGTTTCTCACTAATCAAGGGATGACACCTGAAGACATCAAGGCCCTTGACGAAGATGATGCAGAAACGCGTGAATACGTGCAAAGCAACCTCGGTTACTTTATCGCTTACGATAACTTATTCTCGACTTGGATAGATCCAAAGTCAGACTTTGACGAGTCCAATGTGCGCGATGCGTTGTCTGCATTTAGCCGGTTGATCCACACCAATCACAAAAAACTATTTGATGGTATTTTCACCACCTTAGAAACAGGGTTAAGTAAACTTGGCGAAAGTCCTAGCAAGCGCACCAAAGCCATCAGTGACTTACTGCACCTCATAAAAAGCATCCCGATGAACAGCAATCAGGGTTACGATGTCTTAGGTTATATTTACGAATACCTTATTGAAAAATTTGCCGCCAATGCAGGTAAAAAAGCCGGAGAGTTCTACACCCCGCATGAAGTGTCACTCCTCATGTCACACATCACCGCTCATGAATTACAGCACAAAGAAAATATTGAAATTTACGACCCTACTAGTGGCTCAGGCTCGTTACTGATTAATATTGGTCAGGCTTTAGCGCAATATGCTGACAAGGCAGACAATATTACCTATTACGCCCAGGAGTTAAAGGCCAACACCTACAACTTAACTCGTATGAATCTCATCATGCGGGGCATTAAAGCCACCAATATCAAAACCAGAAATGGCGACACCTTAGAAGATGATTGGCCATATTTTGATGAAAGCGATCCAAAAGAGACTTACAACGCTTTATATGTTGACGCAGTAGTCTCCAATCCGCCTTACTCACAAAGTTGGGACCCAACGCATAAAGAGAGCGACCCACGTTATTCGCGTTTCGGTTTAGCACCTAAAACCAAAGCCGATTTTGCCTTTTTGCTGCATGACCTATACCACCTAAAGCCCGATGGCATTATGACTATTGTGTTGCCCCACGGCGTATTATTCCGTGGAGGTGAAGAAGGTAAAATTCGCACTCAGCTAATTGAAAACAATCATATTGATACTATTATCGGTTTACCAGCAAATATCTTCTTTGGTACGGGCATTCCAACCGTCATTTTGGTGCTCAAGCAAAAACGTCAAAACACCGATGTGTTAATCGTTGATGCCTCAAAACATTTTATTAAAGAAGGCAAAAACAACAAGCTACAAGCATCCGATATCAAGCGCATTACCGATGCAGTGATTCATCGTCAAAGCTGCCCTAAATTTTCACAACTCGTCGAAAAATCCACCATCCGCGAGCACGGCTATAATCTTAATATACCGCGCTATGTCGATTCCTCGGCTGCCGCGCAAAGCTGGGATTTATACGCAACGATGTTAGGCGGCATTCCCGATAGCGAAATTGCCAACCTGCAACACTATTGGCAAGCCTTACCACAATTGCACAGTGCCTTATTTACACCCAAATCAACCAGCTACAGCGAGCTTACTATCGCCAAAGACGCGGTGAACACAACCATAACCCAGCATGCCCAAGTGGTTACGTTTATTACGGCTTACAACCAAGCCTTTAATGGCTTTGACGCATACTTAAATACCCACCTTATTCAAGCCTGGGCAACGGTTAACCGCAACCAGCAAGAGGCAGAGTTAAGCCGCGAGTTGTTTACCCGCTTGGCGCCCATAGCCTTAATCGACAAATACCAAGCCTACCAATACCTGAATAACCAATGGCAAATCATTAGCGCGGACTTGGAGATGATGCAAACCGAAGGCTTTGCCGCCACCAAGCTAGTTGACCCAAACATGGTGATTAAAAAGAAAGATGGCAAAGAGGTTGAAGTGCAAGATGGCTGGAAAGGCCACATACTGCCGTTCGACTTAGTGCAATCGACTCATTTGAATGACGAGCTGCAATACTTAGGCCAGCAAGAAACCCGTTTAGCCGAAATCGCCGCAGCGCTAGAAGAGCTTTTCGAGTCACTCTCTGAAGAAGAAAAAGAAGCTGACACAGTAAAAGAAAGCAAAGACGGCTTTGCTAATGCCGAAGTCAATAAGGCTGCCAAAGCCTATTTGAAAGAGCAAAAAGACACCAAAACCAAATTTGCCCAAGACAGTATTGAGGCCAAGCTTATTAACGTAAGTGCATTACTTGATGAAGAAAAAGCCCTCAAAAAAGCCGTTAAAGAAGCTGCCACGGCTTTACACCTAAAAACGAAAACCACCATTGAAAGCTTAACCGACGAGCAAATTAATCAGCTACTTAATCTTAAATGGATAGCGCCGCTCTGTAGCGAACTCGCGACTATGCCAAGCAGTGTTATCACCCTACTCACCACCCAAGTGCAAGCACTGGCCGATAAATACGCCGTGACTTATTCGCAAGTCGCGAGTGACATTAGCGCCACCGAGCAAGAACTGGCAACCATGATGACTGAGCTTACCGGTAATGAGTTTGATATGCAGGGATTGACCGAACTCACCCGCTTGTTGAAGGGCGAATAAGATGAGTACGGATAACAAGGTGCCTGAGATCCGCTTTAAAGGTTTTAGTGAGGATTGGGAAAAAAGGCTTTTGGGTAGCCTTTGCCTAATTGGAGATATAGACCATCGTATGCCAGAATCGAAAACAACGGGCATACCATACTTAATGACTGGCGACTTCCATGGCATTAACGGCCTCGACTTTAACTGTGCCAAGTTAATATCCATTGAGGACTACGAGCAGTTATCAAAAAAAATAAAACCTGAATTTGGTGACATATTGTTTGCTCGTTATGCATCTATTGGGAGTGTGAGATATGTTGAAACAGATACTAAATTCTTGATTTCATATTCTTGTGCAATTCTTAAAACGAATAACACCACTTATGGGAAATATTTGTTCTATTTTTTTCAGACTGAAAGAACACAAGGCCAATTAGAATTAGATATAAATACTGGATCTCAAAGAAATATTGGAATTGATTCACTAAAATCCCTGTTGGTGGCTTTGCCTAAATCAGTGGAACAAGCCCAAATCGGCAACGTCTTCCAAAAGTTCGACAGCCTAATCAACCAACACCAACAAAAGCATGACAAGCTCAGCAACATTAAAAAAGCCATGCTGGAAAAAATGTTCCCCAAACAAGGCGAAACCATCCCAAAAATCCGCTTTAAAGACTTAAATGGAGAGTGGGCTTATACTCCGTTATCAAAGATTGCGGATAAATACGACAATTTGAGAATACCAGTTACAGCAAAAGACCGGATATCTGGAAATACGCCTTACTATGGAGCAAATGGTATTCAAGGTTATATCGAAGGCTATACGCATGATGGTGAATATGTTCTCTTGGCTGAAGATGGGGCAAATGACCTAAAAAATTACCCTATTCAGTATGTAAATGGAAAAGTGTGGGTAAATAATCATGCTCATGTATTGAAAGCAAAAGAGAGATATTCGAATTTGTTCATTAAATACGCATTAGTGTCTATAGATTTTGAGCCGTTTTTAGTTGGTGGTGGCAGATCAAAGTTAAATGCTTCTGTCATGATGGATCTTGAAATAGCATTTACTGAAAATATTGAAGAGCAAGCCGCCATCGGTAACTACTTCCAAAAACTTGATACGCTTATCAATCAACATCAACAACAAATCACCAAACTCAATAACATCAAGCAAGCCTGCTTGAGTAAAATGTTTGTCTAGCAGGGATGCAGTCATGACCACCTTTAAAAAAGAAGCGGATTTTGAACAAGCCTTTGTAGAGGCGCTAACCAATAAAGGCTGGGAAAGCGCCGTTTTAAAAAATAAAACTGAAGCTGATTTACTGCAAAACTGGGCCAATATTTTATTTGAAAACAATCGCCAGCGTGACCGATTAAACGATGTTGCGCTTACCGCCAGTGAAATGCAGCAAATTATTGAGCAAATAAAAGAACTCAGAACCCCATTAAAACTCAATGGCTTAATCAACGGTAAAACCGTGGCCATTAAGCGCGACAATCCCGACGATAAAGAGCACTTTGGTAAAGAAGTCAGCCTTAAAATTTACGACCGCCAAGAAATAGCCGCTGGACAAAGCCGCTACCAAATTGCGCAACAACCCCTATTTGAACGGGGCAGCCCATTGCGTAATGATCGGCGTGGCGATGTGCTGTTATTAATTAACGGCATGCCCGTTATCCATGTGGAGCTTAAGCGCAGCGGTATTCCGGTTAGTCAGGCAGTTAATCAAATCGAAAAATACACCAAAGAAGGTATTTTTTCCGGCCTATTTTCACTTATCCAGGTCTTTGTCGCTATGCAGCCGGATGAGACTAAGTATTTTGCCAACCCCGGGATGGAGGGCAAATTTAACCCAGATTATCAATTTAACTGGGCGGATTTTAATAACGAACCAGTCAATCACTGGAAAGACATTACAGCAACGCTACTGTCCATCCCCATGGCGCACCAGCTCATTGGTTTTTATACCGTCGCCGACGATACCGATGGTGTATTAAAGGTGATGCGCAGTTACCAATATTACGCAGCCAATGCCATCTCCGATAAAGTGGCTAAAACCAACTGGCAGCAAATGGGCTGTAACGCAAATAACATTGACCGTTTAGGTGGTTATGTTTGGCATACCACTGGCTCGGGTAAAACCATGACTAGCTTTAAATCGGCGCAACTCATTGCTCAATCGAAAGATGCCGACAAAGTCATTTTCTTAATGGATCGCATTGAGCTTGGCACTCAGTCTCTCACCGAATACCGCGGCTTTGCCGGTGATGGTGAAGATGTGCAAGCAACTGAAAATACCCATATATTAATCACTAAACTCAAAAGCTGTACCCCATCAGAGACGTTGATTGTTAGTTCGATTCAAAAAATGAGTAATATTTTTGAAGAGGTTGACGATACGGGTACTGCGACTAATTCAGCTGATATCGAAAAAATTCGTGCCAAGCGCTTAGTGTTTATTATTGATGAAGCACATCGTTCAACCTTCGGCGATATGCTTATCGCCATTAAAGCAACCTTCCCCCGCGCATTGTTTTTTGGTTTCACTGGCACGCCCATTCAAGAAGAAAACGAAAAAAAGGGCAACACCACCACTACGGTATTTGGTAATGAGTTACATCGCTATAGTATTGCTGACGGTATTCGCGATGGTAACGTACTGGGATTTGACCCTTATAGAGTCAGCACATTTAAAGACAAGGATATAAGGCAAGCCGTCGCCCTTGAACAAGCCAAAGCCGATTCGGTGGCCGATGCACTATCAACCCCCGCTAAAAAGAAAAAGTTTAATTACTTTATGAATGACGTCGCTATGGCAGGTCATAAAGATACCACCGGAAAGTACATCAAAGGCATAGAAGACCATGTGCCTAAATCGCAATACCTAACCGATGAGCATCAAAAACAAGTCGTGAAAGATATTCTGGACAACTGGGAGGTACTCAGCCAGGCCAATAAATTTCATGCCATTTTAGCCACTAATAGCATTAGCGAGGCCATTGACTACTATCGCCGCTTAAAAGACGCGATGCCAACACTTAAAGTCTCTGCATTATTTGACCCAAACATTGACAACGATGGCACTGGCAATCGAGGGCCCAGCTTTAAAGGTGATGGCCTAGACGAAATAATGACTGATTATAACGTGCGCTATGGCCAAGATTTCGACTTTGCTAAACACGCTAAATTTAAAAAAGATTTAGCCGCACGACTTGCCCATAAAAAACCTTACGAGCGTATACACACCGAACCTGCAAAGCAGCTCGATTTACTGATTGTAGTAGACCAAATGCTGACGGGCTTTGACTCCAAATGGCTTAATACCCTGTATTTAGACAAAGTGATTAAGTACCAAAATATTATTCAGGCATTTTCACGCACCAATCGCTTATTTGGACCAGACAAACCTCACGGCACGATCCGTTACTATCGCTACCCACACACGATGGAGCAGCATATCAAAGACGCGGTAAAACTCTATTCTGGAGATAAACCCATCGGCTTATTTGTGGATAGGCTTGAAAGTAACCTTAAAGCAATGAATGAGTTGGTTGCAGATATCACTGAGTTGTTTGTAAACGCTGGGGTGCAATATTTTGACAAATTACCAGAAGACACCGCAACCTGCGCTAAGTTTGCCGACTTATTTAAAGTGTTGAATCAACATCTGGAAGCCGCCAAGATACAAGGCTTTAACTGGAATGAACTTGTTTATTCATTTGAGGAAAATGAGACGAAACATGACGTAACATTGGCTATTGATCAACAAATCTTTTTAAGCCTAGTGCTACGCTATAAAGAACTCGTTACTAAAGTTCCCAGTGACGGTGGTGGGGATACGCCACCATATGATATTAGCGGCAACATCACCGAAATGGATACTGGAAAAATCAATGCTGACTACATGAATAGCCGCTTTGATAAATATTTAAAAGAGCTAAATCAACACCAAGACCATACAACCATTGAAGGAACGCTTAACGAGCTGCACAGTTCATTTTCATCACTCACCCAAAGCGAGCAAAAGTACGCCAAACTTTTTTTGAATGATCTACAGCGTGGTGATGCTCTACTAACTGATGGGCATAATTTTAGAGATTATATTAATGATTATAAAAATAATGCCGAAAATGCCAAATTAAGCACAGTGGTTAATGCATTGGGTTTAGATGTCAACATGCTTACACGATTAATGAACGATAATGCGAACGAGAAGAACATTAACAATTTTGGTCGATTTGATGCGCTTAAAAACACCGTAGATAAAACAAAGGCGAAAGCTTACTTTGAGAAAGTGGAAGGCGTAGTCATTTCACCCTTTAAGCTAAACATACGTATAGACCAATTTCTTCAAACATATATATTTGGACGAGCAGACGATCTTGTCAGCGATGACTAAGCAGACTTATTTACCCCGTAACTTTTAACAAATAATGCTTATAGGTAGTAAGTTAAACACCGTGAATCAGTTCTCCGGAGTGATTCATTCGAATGAAAAAAAGCCCCGTTGGAAGGAAGATACGGGGCGAAATGGGTCTGTTTTAAGGCCAGCGTGAATCAGTCTAGTATAGAGTGATTCACGGGCTAACTTTTGGATATTTATGAGTTACGACGTAACGGTTTTAACTGCTGTTAACATAATATCCGGTGATGTTAAACTATGAATATTAATTTAAACTGACTCATCAATTACAGCACTTACAGTGCTGATCAATTAGTTTTTAGTCTTATCAGCTGGTTTGTCACCTTTTTCATTTACAAACTTAGGTTCTTCTCGATGAATTTTATCGATTAGAAAATGCATACCTAAAACGGTAGTCGTTAAGATGTTGCAGATCACAAAGAGATATGCAGTAACCAAAATAAATTTAACCGATGAGTGAAGATCAACTATCCAAAATGAGATATTTAATGCTGATAATTGAATGAACCCACCTACGAAATACATTAATATACTCATAAATGCTAGATAGCCAAAAAGGTACGTAAGGAAGTTTCTTCTGGTTAAAGATTGGCCTTTTAGCTTTGGAGGAGCACCAACCATATATTCATCCATACCTTCCTTTTGGAATGTGGCCACAGCAGCCATAGACGCAATATAAAAGCCAGACAAGATTTGCAGTATCCCATTCACTAAACCGATAAGGCTGTCTTTCCCCAATAATATTATTGGCTTAGGTAAAATGAAAATGATTGTAGCAATAAGCACGGCGAGCAACGCTGGAATGAACAAGTCAAACCAGTATTTTTCGGAATGCCTAATCCTTATGTAGCCCATAGGCTTTAAAAGCTTATCAATCATTACTTCACTTTTGCCATTTTGTTTAGTATTTCTATCATCAATTTTTTGAGTTTAACATGAACCTCCGTTTGGCACTGTGCTATTGGTTCATCGAAATTAACTAAAGAGCTTTTTGCGAAAATTTTCTCTGCAATATTAGCTTCTCTAACGCCAACATCCAGCGTCAGTGAACGTTTATTATCCCCTTGGTAACGAATTTGAAGTCGACTATATTCGCGAGCAAAAATTTTATCGCGAGCTTTATTTATTAGAGTCATGGCCTTCTGACCTCTAGTGCGCTTGACTTTAAGCACCAAGCGCTCGTCAACTACAACAAGCTCACCTTCCTCATCTAGAGCGTTTTGAACACCAATTTTAACAGCAACAAATCCATTAATAGTTCCGCTTTCTAACAGGTCATGCAATGTTTCATTACCGTTATGTTGCAATGAAACCTTAGGTCTACACAGCAATATTTTACTAGAATCTGGTTTTTTAAAATCGGCTTTTGAACATTCACTGAGCATGTGCGTAAGGCCAGCTTCAATAACTCCCCTACTAATGCCAGGAACTTCTTCAAGGATCACATCATGGCAAGTATTTAATAACTTTCCCGTTGGAGCTCTTCGAATTATTAAGTGTGCTGAAACTGAGATTCCTTCGCCATCTTGCTTCTGCTCAGTACGAGTATTACCCGTATCGGTATGCGTAAAAGAAGGGTCTGAAGCATTTTTGTCTGCATATTGAAAAAGCAACGTTACGTGGTGTTCTTCTATTTCTAACTTGTTTAACCTTAGAGTAATTGTTTCATCCTTTGTCTTATGGACGGCTTCATTTCTATCTACCATGTTTTTAAGTTGTGGCAAAATCCGTTCGAGTAGAAACGTAGGTGCCTCATCAGGTATCTTCCCAATTACTAAAGAGCACTCCAATGTAAACCTCTGATATTCTTGCAATAACATATTATCAACTCAGATTATAGTATTAACATCAATTTACATGATGGAGTATTGACTATCAAGGTTGAAATGGTAAAACTCGTGGCATACAACAAAATTATGAATTTTAACTGCTAGATATAATTCGGGTAAATATACCTTCCGTTTTTTGTTAAAATGAGATGGCATGCAAACACTGTGTACATTTTCAAACAAAAGATAAGACTATTGACGAACCGAAATTGGGTGTGAGTATGAGTTATCAACTGTTTAAAGTGCGGCAATATATGCAAGGCTTGATCAATTACTTTGGCACAGCCAATGCTTACTACGAATTGCTAAAAGCAGAACATAGAGACAAAATGAAAACTACCTATATTTTATTAAAGAGTTTCTTTCGCGGTTTAACATAATAGCCCAGAGGGGTAACTACATACATAGTGTATTGGTCAAGTAAAATTGGCCACGGTTTTAGAGTCATTCCAATATAAACGTTCTGACTCATTTGGCGTTAACCCACCATTATATTGATGGGGTCTGGTCTCACTGTAATATCCAGTGATGTAATTTGTGATCTCTTTATCTGCTTCTGTAAAATTCCCATAACCACTTACGGGTATCCACTCAGATTTCAAACTTCTAAAGAAACGCTCCATTGGTGCGTTATCCCAACAATTCCCGCGGCGACTCATACTTTGCTCAATCTGAAGACGCCATATTAATTGTCTGAATTTCAAGCTTGTGTAATGCGAACCTTGATCGCTGTGATATATCACATTCTCAGGCTTACCCCTTAACTCAAATGCCATTTTCAAAGCTTTACAGGTCAGCTCACTATCTGGTGATAATGACAAAGCCCATCCAACAGGTTTGCGGGAAAATAAGTCTAAAACAACGGCTAGATAGGCCCAGCGATTACCGACCCAAACATACGTCACGTCGCCACACCACACTTGATCTGGTTGAGTTACTGCAAACTGTCGATTAAGCGTATTGGGGATTGCAACATGCTCTTGTGTCGCTTTCCGATAAGAATGCTTAGGCTGCTGACAGCTTAATAACCCAAGCTTTTTCATTAGATTACGGGCTCGATAACGACTGAGACCAATCCCTTTGTTAGTCACTAATTGCGCTATCGTTCGCGCACCGGCAGAGCCATGACTAATACGATGTGCGGCCTTCACTTCACTGCATAAAATAGTCAAGTCTGTATCAATATGTTCTTTTCTTTTTAGCCAATACTTATAGCTACTTCGATGCACTTTGAATGCATTACAAATTGTGAGAATAGAGTGGCTCTGCTTGAGTGCGCTGATTAGCGTAAATTGTTCATCGAGTCTGACATCAAGAGAGCGGTAGCCTTTTTTAGGATAAGATTGTGCTCCTCAAGACGAGCTATTTGCTTCTTCAGCTCACGGATTTCAATTTGTTCAGGGGTAATCGGAGATGCTTTTGGTGTGCCACCCTGGCGTTCTAGTTTTAACTGTCTCACCCATTTATCCATAGTGGACTTACCTACGTTCATCGCCTTTGCAGCTTCGATGATGCTATGGTTTTTATCGAGGACTAATTGGGCTGCTTCAAGTTTGAATTCAGCACTAAATGTTTTTCTGGTTGTCGATCTCATGTGTTCACCTAAAGTCATCTACGAGGTAATAATATCACCTCTATTTAGGTGGCCAAAATTAGTGTGCCACTACACTCCAAAAGACTTTGCCGCATCGGCAACGCTATAATCTTGATCCAGCACCATCAAGATGGCTTCATCTTTAAATGCCTGCGGATAACTCTTATGTGATTTTTTCAGACTCATATTGACCTCTTAATTTATTGACCATACTGTCTCAAAATTAAGCGTCCGATGGGATTAGACCCAGAACAAGCTGATAGGCACAAAGGGGCGATAGGCTGTATTCCACCTCATAAGAACGCGGGGTTATGGAAAAAAGGACACCCAAGAAATGAGGCGGTGCTGGTGATGCTAAAGGACGGGCTGACGCACTGGAAGAAGATATCTGGATACCACCGTTGCTCACTGGCAGAAACGGCAATGTATCAGTTCAAGCCGTTGCTGGCGGGGAAAATCAGTCAGCGAAAATACAACGGTCAGGTAGGGTAAGTGATGGCGTATGTGAGCGCGATAAACAAACGGCCCCCCCCCTGGATCAGCCTGTCATACAGCCCCGAGTGTAGCGATCACTTGGGGCTGGGGAAGTCATGACTTGCTGGCTGATTTAGGCAACAACGCCATCACTCGGCAGTGGGAGCATAAATCCGCTATAATCAGCAGGAATTGGTGTTTTACTTTCAGGCATGCCTTTAATCTTATGTAACATATCTTTGGTCGGCAATGTAAACTTCCCATCGTTTCGGGATAATATCAACTTATTGATATTTTCCCCTTGTTTTAAATGCTGAATAATCTCGTCAATACCAAATGCACGCGACTCATTCAAGGGGTGATCCCCTTTGTTCACCCAAACATGCAGGTGTAAAGTAGCGGTTGAAGGTGCTACCGGAAAATGGAAAAATAAATTAACCTTATCTTTTTCAGCGGACACCCCATAGGCATCAACTAAATGCTGCAAGCTATCCCTCTTTAGTTTTTCCAGCATCCCCACATCACTTTGCTCCAAATCCAATATAGAAGTTAATGACTTCACGCCTGATGTTAGCTCAGCGTTATGTTGATTCAATTCCTCATTCTGTTTAGCCAGTGCTTTTCCTGCTGAAGGGTCACTATTAATTTCCTGAATCAAATCATGTGGCAATAAAGGATGAACGGCCCAGGCCGTCAGCTGGATGCCTTCTGATCTAGTGGCCAAATCCGTTATTTTTCCAGCGGTGTAGGTTTGCGACATGTAGGGAATATTCGGGTAAATTAGAAACCCATTGCCTGTCCCTAATGGAGCAGAGTAATGGAAGAGATCGAGATTTTTTTTGTACACCTCATTGTATATCTTATCGCCTGGCTCCCGGCTGTTACCGCGTAGCAGCTCAACCAGAAACTGGGTGGCATTTTCATTTTTGTACGTTTCCTTGAGCTGTACCAGATTTGTTGTTGTCAGCGATACCTGAGACAGATCGTTAGTTTGATATTTCTGCAAACCTCTTGGGTTTAGCCATCTGAAACTACCATAGTCGTCTTCAGATTTTTTGGATATATAGGCCCCATGGGTTAAATCGGCGGTGCCGAAGTTGCCTTGTTTGATCAAGACATGATATTTGTCTTGATTTAGCTGGCTCAGAGTTTTCCGATTGTCATCAATACCATAAGCATCCAGCGTTCTGCGGATCGCAGAGCTTGCGTGTTGTGTCAGGCTAGCCTGAGAGTTACGTACAGCCCGTACATCCAAGGTCTGATGGAGTGAGCTACTCGAGTCAGCTGGCAAAGTCGCAGCAGAAGGCTGCAAAGCTTGAATTGAAATCACTAGTTATCTCCTCTAGTTGTCATGCTGCACGTTGCAGGTGCGTTGGCTGCACTCAGTTCACTAAAGCTTGCCCGATAGCCCTGCAACGTAAAAGATCAGGTATAAACCGATTACAAAGGCAGGTTTAGAACGTTGTTGTGTACACCTTTAAATGGAATGCCTCTAATATCCTTAATGGAATCTGAGGTCGGTAAAAAATAAGTTCCCCCGTTTCGGTCAAGAACAAGATCGCTGATCTCTTTTCCAGATTTAAGATGCGCAATGATTGTATCGAGCTCGAAAGACCTTGGTTCATTCAGCGGGTGATCGCCTTTGTTTACCCAGGTGTGTAAGTGAAGCGTGGCGGTTTTCTCTGCAACGGGAAAATGAAAAAACATTCTGGTATTGTCATGTTCATTTACAGCATAGACATCTCGAAGATGCTGCACTGTCTCTTGTCGCAATTTTTCGAGCTGTGGAAGATGCTCTTTTTTTAAATTTAGAATGCTGGTCAAGGAGTCAATCTGTGTTTTTTTCATCAATCAATTTTTTGTGACATGTTCTGGCTTACCTCAAGCCTCACAGGGCCTGATTGATGATGTCGCGACTCTAGAAATGAAGACTGTATACCTGGATGAATCGCGTAGGTACATAAGATGATGCCATGCTTGCTATTTTTTAGTGTCTCGGGAGCATTGATATAAGTATGCAATACATTTTTATCACAGTACGGTGTATTGGGGCTAATGAGATAGCCATGCTGCGTACTATCTATCGGCGAGACAAATTGAACCAGACTCTCATTCTGACGATAAAGCTCAGTATCTAGACAAGACTCTGCATTGAGTATCTTGGTGAGAAAATCCGGCAAGGGAGTCTCCGAGTAGGTCTCACTGAGCTGTGTTAACTGATCTTTATTCGCAAAGCTGATAACTGCGACATCAGGGGTTTGATATTTAATCAAACCCTTTGGATTTAACCAGTTAAAGTTGCCATAGTTATCCTCACCCCGTTTGGATACATAGGCGCCGTGGGTTAAATCAGGGGTGCCTGAGTGGTCTTTTTTAACCAACACATGATATTTATCCTGATTGAGCTGTCTTAACGCTTTCCGATTATCATCTATGCCATAGGCATCCAGCGTTCTGCGCATCGGAGAGTTTGTAGTATTGCGCACCGCCAGTACATTTAGGATCTGATTGCGCTGATGACTTTGCTCAGTCGGTGTAATATAGGTAGAACGATGCAATGATTGGATTGGAGCCATTTTCTATATCCTTGATAATAAAGAATCGATAGTATTTGTATTATTAGACACCTGCCTGGTAAACAACTGCGCTAGCCAGAATACTTCCTCACTAACGCGTTTATATCATCCTGCGCGATAGAGTTGGCGTGGATATCGAGCTCGCTAATATTGACACCTTGTGCCGCCAATCGAGATAAAAGATGTTCGAGTTGAGGCCGCTGGGGCGTATAGTGTCCGGAATCAAGATGAAATGATTTCGCTTTTCCCTGTTCAATTAATATCATGCCAGCTGATAAAACCGGCTTACCTTCTGTCGTCGAGGTATGTTGCCATTTACCTTTTTCATACGGATGAACAAAGATATTTCCGTCGCGATGGATAACAATAGCTGCGTGGCCCTCCATCCCAGCCTTGCCTGGTAGATGTGTCGTATCTAATAACTTCCCCCCAATTACCCATTCACCTTGTGAAAGCGTTATTCGATAGTCAGTAGCTTGATCTGGGGACTGATAATTTATATAGCAGATACCCTGCGACAGAGGATGTTTAGGTTTATTCTTGAGCATGTTGATTTCAACATCGGGATGCTGATCAATCCATAGAAATAGCCCTGTTTTTGTATTAACGTCTTCCTGCCATGCACTTAATGCACCGGATTGTGCGTCAAGGCCGTTCAACGAAATCCTATCGCGATGATTCGGATCTTTAATTTCCAGCCAGTATTTTTGGTTAGCACCTGCTTCCCCACAGCTTTTTCTTGGCATCATATCTATGATGAATTGTGCGGTTTCTTTGAAACGCATCATGTTTGGGGAGTTTTTTATCGTTTTAATCGGTAGTGACTGAGACTCCCTCTGCTGTTCTGCTTGGTATCCGCTGACCTGAGCGATTTGATTGACTTTAATTTCCGGCATCAAGCCTCCTCCTTTATCATGGTTAGAATAATTTTTAGTGCGCCATGAAAACCATGAGTGATGCTTCCGATCAGTTGATACGACATGGTACACCTTGCGATAAATGCGTTACTCTCAGCATAAAAAGACAAAAAAGATAAGCGATTTCATATTTTTATCCTATTTCAAACAAAGAACTGAAGTGAATTAATCTGCAAAAACCTCGCATTAACGGAATGCTCATTATCGGTCATATGTTAAATCGCTAGGTTTGCTGTCAAAAACAGACTCACACTCTAAAACGGGTTCTGTCGCAAAGTGAGATCTTTGCGATCCAAATTGGGGAGGCTGTATCCCTCAGATACAATTAAGGGTCGCTTCAGAAAACGGAATCTATGGTCACTCCCGTTTTTGCAACACTGATTTTGAAGATATCGTTGGCTTGCTTGAATCTATCCGGCGTCTGAATGAGCTTAATTGCCCGCGCCTCGATGAGTTCCGCGCCTGATGAACCTCTAGAAAATATACGGCTTCAGATGAGCCTTTCCGTTTTACAGGTTCCTCAACAGGCCGGTTGGCCGTTCGTATCATCAATAATCAGTATTCGCAAAACCAGATAAGTCGCTGTTTAAAATCATTATCCTCGTTGACTTCACGAATGGAACGTCTGTTGTCGAGCTGTCAGTGCCCAGGCTATTCTGGCCAGCTTGTTTGCCAGAGCACAGGTCACGACAAAATTACTTTTTCGGCACAACAGCTCCCTGACCCAGTCGGCCAGCTTGCCAGACTGATGTTCCAGTTTTTGTATAAAAACTCTGGCACACTGAACCAGCAAGGTTCGGATCTTTTTGTTGCCTCGCTTGCTGATCCCCAGCAACGTCGTCCGGCCACCCGTGCTGTACTGACGTGGTACCAGTCCTGTTGCTGCCGCAAAATCACGGCTGCTGGCGTATTGTTTGCCGTCACCAAGTTCTGTGGAAATGGTACTGGCTGTCAGTGTACCCACACAGGGGATCGTCAGTAAACGCTGCCCAACCTCATCCTCGTTTAACTTTCGCTTTAACTGAGCTTCCAAATCTTTTATCTGCTCAACAAGATAATGATAATGCTGCTGCAATTTCTGCAATAACTGGTTGAGATAAAGAGGTAATTTGTTGTCTTCAAGGATCGTGCTTAGCCGACTGATAACCGCAGCACCTCGAGGAACGCTGACGCCAAACTCCAGCAGAAAAGCATGCATTTGATTGGTCGTTTTGACCTTATCCTGCACCAGAGACTCACGAACCCGATGTAGAGCCCGCATGGCCTGTTGAGACTCCGTTCTAGGCTGAACGAAGCGCATCGATGGACGTGATGCCGCCTCACAGATAGCTTCGGCATCAACGAAGTCGTTTTTGTTAGTTTTAACGAACGGACGGACAAACTGTGGTGATATCAGCTTTGGTGTATGTCCCAGCTCGGTCAACTTGCGCGCCATGAAGTGAGAACCACCACAGGCTTCCATCACAATAGTGGTTGCCGGACATGTTACCAGAAATTCAAAGAGCTTTGGCCTGGTAAACTTTTTACGAAAAACCGCTTTTCCACGACGATCCTGACAATGAATGTGGAAAGAGTTTTTCCCCAGATCGATACCAATGAGTGCAATATTTTCCATGATGGTTCTCCTGTTTAAGCCTGCTCTCAGCATACTGCTATGAAGGAGGGAGTGACCATCTCATTAAATAAAGTACGCTAAGCAGTTGATAAAGGACGAAACGCCCTGAACTTACCAGAACTTATCTTACCGTTACTGCACCACAAGTAATCTCCGGTCAGGTTTATGTGTTCCCAGCCCAGCGGTGATGGGTACTGCAATAACGCATCATCGACCGCTATTCAATAGCTATTCAGAGTTAGTATTTAAGACGTTAAAATACCGTCCGCAGTGGCCAACATCAGGCTTTAACAGCTTGACGACTGCAAGGGAATGGGTAGAGCAGATTGTAAAGTGGTACAACGATGAGCATAAATACAGCCAGCTGAACTTTGTCTCACCCAGGCCGCGTCATGCGCTGCAAGATGGCGCTATTTTAGCCAAACGAAAGGAAGTGCTTGAAGTGGCAAAGGCAAAAATGCCTATGCGATGGTCTAAAGATGTGAGAAATTGTGAGGTGGAGGGACCTGTGACGTTAACCCCAGATAAGGCTTCAACCGAAGACGCTATAAATGCTGCTTAATATTTGAGCAAATAGTGCCCGCTAATTTGAAAAATACCGTTCTAAAAGGGTGACACATGGATTACGTGCCAAGGGGCATGGCGTCATTGGAGTACCCATCACCGCTGGGCTTATATCTGGAAAAGTAACCGGATGCAGAATTATGAACAGCCTCAAGGCCTGCTAAAGTTGAACGGTCAAAAAACGGCCTTAACGTACAATAATTTTCGATATCCAAACTGCCCCCTAGCTAGGCTTAGAGTTTGATCTCAATAGGAATCAATATTCCTGAACGTGGTAAAAATGAGTAGTGAATGTTCATGATATCTTGTGAAATAGATTGATTACTTGATGGAATTAATTTTCCTAGTGAGGAGATTTGAACTCCTTTCCAAGAAGCTGCAAAGTCTAAAAATGCGATTGTAGCGATACACTACATTCAGCGGCCTGTAAGAAGACCATCGTCATGTAGTGGCATAGTGAATTTGACCCTCAATACCAAGAATATTTAGCGAAGAGAAAGTCCAAAAGGCTAGCTCGCAACTCTTGGAACGAACCTGCTCTGACTGCTTTATAAGTTGCTGGGCATCAAACGATGCTTTTGTGGAGGCTTGAGCCGTATGCAGTGAAAGTTGCACGTACGGTTCTTAGGGAGACGGCACTTGGTAACAAGTGTCGTCCACCCGACAAAAGCGCGTTAGCCCCAAGGCCTACGTAAAATGGCAGGATTGTATGCATAAATCAGACTAGGCAAGTCTGAATCTAATCAACTATCGTTTTCTTAAGACACTTAATGCTGCAACTGTATTAACTCTGGCACCTACAGGTATAGAATTCAAATCAACAAAAAAATTAGGGTTATGATTAGCATAGGGAAAGGGTAACCCTTTAGCACGTGCAGCAGTAAATTGTTCCATCGGAGCAACCCCCACTAACATGAATACATAGGGAACATTGAGAGTATTAAAAGCTTCTTGAAAATCTTCAGATCCCATTACGGGCGGAAATTGATCATATACATTCTCAGCTCCCAATAATTGTTTTAATGCAGGATTGATCTTAGTGACTAGCTCATCGTTGTTAACTAATGGCCCAGCATTGCCTTTCATTTTACGTATGGGCATTTGCTCTGGGCTCACTCCAGACGCAAATGCAATACCATTATTAATTTCGTCAATTCGAGAAATTATTTTATTACGGACTTCTGGCGTAAACCACCTTAAATTAAGCTTCAATATCGCTTCTGTGGGAATAACATTATTATCACGTCCGGCGTCTATGGCACCGACAGTGATAACGCCGGAATCTAGTGGATCCAGATTCCGACTAACGATTGTTTGATAAGAAAGAATAGCTTGAGCTGCCATAACAATAGGATCGATTGTCATTTGAGGTGTTGAACCATGACCACCTTTGCCCATAAAGGTTATATCAAGCTGATCTGTACCCGCCATTCTCAACCCAGCAGAACTTGATACATGACCAACAGGGATAGGTGCTGTATGCGATCCAAAGGCATAATCAGGTTTTGGGAAACCTCTTTCCCATAAGCCATCATTAACCATCGCCTGCGCGCCCAATCCCACTTCTTCTGCAGGTTGAGTATAAACAATAAGTGTCCCAGACCAACTATCCCTAAGTTCAACCATCGCACTTGCCATGCCCAATAACCAAACCACATGTGCGTCATGCCCACAGGCATGCATTACGTCGACTTCAGAGCCATCAGAAAGTTTTTGTTTTCTATTAGGGCTATAGGAGAGACCCGTGTCTTCTTTTACTGATATACCATCCATATCAGCTCTAAACCATATTGTTGGACCCGCTCCATTTTGGAGCACACCGACAACCCCAGTTTTTGCAATTCCTTCAGTGACGGTATATCCCAAGCGTTTAAGGTCATTAGCAACAATCTTAGCTGTCCGAACTTCAGTGAAAGCCAATTCAGGATGCATATGAAGATCTTTAAACATATCAACCAGACGACCCGTATCCTCTTTTACAACAGAATTTAATTGTTCCAAGAGACTGTCAGGCAGCTTAGTGTTCTCCTCACTAATTTGAGCAATAACATTAAAGTTAAACAAAAAAATTAAAATAAAAAAGCGGGTTAAACGTAAACTATATACTCGTTTCAACATAATAGTCTTCCTTTTCACTAAACAATGAATTAAGAGCAATAAACCAGCGATCCATTTAAAATAATGTATTTTCAGTTTGCACAGTATTGTTGACCAAGCCATCCGCGGCTAAGTCTGTCTCTATAATAGTTTACTATGTTAATTGCCCCTTGGCTCCTGCTGCGTTGCACAATGGATACCGCCTCCACCTGCTGCTATACCATCGATATTGATCTGTACAACATCACGCCCAGGAAACACGTTCTGCAATTGGCGCTTAGCTGCAGCGTCAGCCGCGGGGTCACCAAATTCAGGGACGATAACAGCACCATTACAGACGTAAAAATTAATGTAGCCTGCAGCAAAATCCTCATTATCGAATTTATCCCGAACAATTGTTGGAGCCTCAAGAACAATTACTTCAAGTTTTTGGTTTTTTGCATCTGTAGCTGCGCTTAGAATTTCTAGATGCTCTTTTGTTATTGCATGATCGAAAGACGCTGGATCAGGATCATACCCAGCGACAACCACACCGGGACGCGCAAAACGGGCATAAAAGTCAGTATGGCCATCGGTGATATCTTTCCCCTTGATGCCAGGCAGCCAAATGATTTTCTCTAATCCAAGCAATCGCTTTAACTCATGTTCGCATTGACTCTTACTGAGGCCAGGGTTACGGTTTTCATTGAGCACACAACTTTCCGTTATAATTGCAGTGCCGTGACCATCAACCTCAATTCCTCCACCTTCTAGCACCAACTTGGTCTTAATGCGACTCAAGCCTACTTGCTGAGTGACAAACGAAGCAACTTCAGCATCATAGGCAAAGTCCTGCTTCTCACCCCATCCATTAAAATTGAAGTCAACCGTCCCTTTGTCCCCCTTCTCAGTAACAACAAAAACAGGGCCAGTATCACGCATCCACAAATCATCCAGTGGACAGCTAATAAGCTCAATGTTGTCCCCCATAAGTTGTTGAGCTAAGGGGAGGTCTGCTTGACGAACAAGCATTGAAACAGGTTCGTACTTTGCGATGGACAGTGCTATGGTCGCTAAGTTACGTTGAACTTCCGGCAGAAGCTTCTTACCCCAGATTTTCTGACTTGCTCCAAAGGCCATCCATGTGCGCAAGTGGGGCTCACACTCATCAGGCATAAACCACAACTTATTATTAGACATTGCAAATATCTCTGTTGGGCCACACAACAATGTAGCGGAGGTAAGAACGCCAAATGACTTAATGAAATTGCGTCGATTGTTCATATTGACCTATCTTGTAAAAGGCTGACAACGCAAACAGCAGTGCTCAAACCCGCTGTAATCTTAAAAGCATGTTTAATATTCTCCAACTTACTGTAGCCAATCGCTAGGTAAATAACGAGATCTCAAATTGCTCCTATTCGCTTGACACTAACGGGCTGAAATCATCGCTCATCATCTAAATTTGCGACTTTTAACCTATTTAGCTTTTGCCAATCCTTCCTTGGTGGCAAAAGGTCTTTTAATGGTCCAAAATCAGAACCTTACTGATGATAAATAATTAAGCACATATGAATTTGCCGACGAGTTATAAACCCGCCTATAAATTGGGCATCTGTTTTCTGATATTGGGATTGATACTCAGCGGCTTAATCTCATGGCAGATAGGACGGATGAACGCCCATGTCATCGGACAAGCTTTACAGGAAAATGCTGAACTTATCAGTGAGAACGTCATCAACCGTATTAAGTTATATCAATATGGCTTGCGTGGGGCTCAAGGGACAATCATCACCGCAGGTGAGCACAATATCAGCCGTGCGATATTCCATCGTTACAGCATAACTCGTGATATTGATGCAGAGTTTCCAGGCGCTAGAGGATTTGGGTTTATTCGTCGAATATCCAGCGCAGATGAAGCCGCATTTTTAGCAAGAGCCAAAAATGACGATTGGCCAGACTTCAATATTCGGCAACTGACCCCACACAGCGGCGAAAAGTATGTGATTGAGTACATTGAGCCGATAGACAGAAACCGTGCTGCCGTTGGGTTAGATATTGCATCCGAAGCCTATCGTAAAGAAGCGGCAGATGCCGCGTTATTATCCGGAGAAGTGCGGTTATCGGCTCCCATCACGTTAGTACAAGCCACTGGTGAGCCTTCGCAGTCCTTTTTAATATTACGACCGATTTATCGTAGCGTTTGGGTACCCAAAACCGTCGAAGAAAGGCTTTCTGCTGGTTATGGTTGGAGTTATGCTCCCCTCGTGACAAACGAAGTGCTAACGAATTTAGCGCTTAATCAAAAACAAACTAAATTGCTGCTCAGTGATATTACCCAAGCACAGCACCCCATTCGATTTTTTGAGACTAACGCCAATGATGCATCACTACCATCAGCATATAGCCACACACTGACAAAAAATATTTTTGGCCGCAAATGGCAAGTCGAAGTCATTGCCTACCCCGCTTTTATTCAGTCATTACACCTTAATCAACCGAGCTTAGTGCTGCTCAGTGGCGGGTTATTCAGTCTACTGTTGGCCGCCTTTATCACGGTGTGGTCCTTAAGTTCGCAACGTAAGCGACAAATGCAAGCTGAGCAGGCAAGACGGGCCAGCATCTTAGAGCATTCCCTCGACGGCATTATCAGCTTTAACCTTGCAGGCCAAATTACGAGTTGGAACCAAGGCGCTGAGCAGCTATTTGGCTATAAAGAACATCAGGTATTAGGTCAATCAAATGCAGAATTGATTATTCCATCCAATAGCATCTCGAAAGAACACGCTCTGTTTACCGAAGTGCTCTCAGGAAAAACAGTATTAAATCGAATATCAAGCCATCAGCGCCAAGATGGTAGCCAGTTATCAACCTCTACGACAGCGCTACCTATCTACAATGAACACAATGAGATTGTGGGGGTAAGCCAAACTATCCGCGACATCACCGTCCAACAAGATGGCGAGCGGCATATTCTAAATTTGAATGCGCGTTTAGAACAAGAAGTCACCAAGCGTACCAATGCACTCCAGCAAGCATTACTCGAAAACCAGACGTTGCTCGACACCATCAATCAACAGTTGCTCTACTCTGTTACCGACCCGAATGGCGTCATCTTAGAAGTGAATGATAATTTTTGCCACGTAAGTGGCTATTCACGCAAACAATTGTTAGGTAAAACCCATGCCATTTTGAACTCTGGTGAACATGATGCTGCATTCTGGCGCACCATGTGGACCCAAATAAAATCGGGCCTATCTTGGCATGGTGAGATTTGTAATCGTGACCGACACCAAATGCTAAAATGGTTTGATACTGTGATTGGCCCTGTCTTTAATGAAAACGGCAATATAGAACGTTTTGTCGCATTAAGAACCGACATCACAGAGCGTAAATTGGCGCAAATTGAAAAAAATAAGTTGGGTTCGTTATTAACGAACGTACTCGATGCCGCCTCCGAAATGTCCATCATCGCAACAGACAAAAAGGGCGTGATCACGATTTTCAATCGTGGGGCCGAGCAATTACTCGGTTACGCCGCCATAGATATGGTCGGACTATCAACACCGGCACCGCTACATTTGCCCGAGGAAGTCGCGGCAAGATCGGCTGAATTGTCCAGGGAGTATGGTGAAGATATTCAAGGCTTTGATGTCTTCGTCTATAAAGCGCGAACCTTTGGACCTGAAACACGCACTTGGACCTATGTGAGAAAAGATACCAGTCAATGCCAAGTCTCTCTCACTGTTACAGCCATGCAGGATAATCTCGGCGAGATTATTGGTTATTTAGGCATTGCGATTGATATTTCCCAAGTACTACAACAACAAAAAGCACTTATCACCGCGAGTAATCACTTAAGTAAGGCTGCGGAAGTCGCCAAGCTCGGCATTTGGAGCTGGGATTTACGCGATAACTCCCTCGAGTGGAATGAGCGGATGTTTGCTATTTACGATCATCCCCTGAATTTACAGGATAACGGATTAACCTATGAACATTGGCGTATGCGAATTCATTCAGAGGATATTGACTTCGCCGAGGCGAAGCTAAAAGCGGCAGTAGAAGAAAAAGACCACTATGATCCCATTTTTAGAGTCGTCAGAACCGATGGCACCATTCGTTACGTGCAAGCTGCCGCCCAAATCGAACGCGATGTCACGGGTCAAGTCACAAAAGTCATCGGTATCAATTTAGATATTACCGAACAGCGGCAATTAGAAGAAACCTTGAGAGAGGCTAAACATGAGGCTGATGCGGCTAATGCGGCAAAGTCTGCATTTTTAGCCAATATGAGCCATGAGATCCGCACCCCAATGAATGCGGTCTTAGGGATGCTGCAATTAATGCAACATACCTCAATGTCAGTGCAACAACAGGATTATGTCTCCAAAACCCAAACTGCGGCGAAATCATTATTAGGGTTACTGAATGATATTCTCGATTTCTCAAAAATCGATGCCGGTAAATTAACACTCGATCTGCACCCTTGTTCAATCGAACTGCTTATGCGAGACCTTGCAATAGTGCTGTCGGGTAACCATGGCAACAAAAATGTCGAGGTCATGTTTGACCTTGATCCGGCTTTACCCGCATGGCTCTTAGCTGACCAACTGAGGCTGCAACAGATCTTGGTTAATTTAGCGGGTAATGCCCTTAAATTTACACGCCACGGTCAAGTCACCGTTGCCATGGAATGCTTACGTCATGAGGCCAATACCGTTACGGTGCAGATTTCAATTTCAGATACCGGTATTGGCATTAGCGAAGAGCAAATAGAGCGTATTTTTACGGGCTTTGAGCAAGCCGAATCGTCAACATCAAGGCGATTTGGCGGTACAGGGCTGGGATTAGCGATAAGCAAAAAGTTAGTCGAACTCATGGGCGGCCAATTAAACGTCACCAGCCGTGTGGGTGTGGGTAGCCGTTTCTGGTTTGATGTGACGTTCTGCGTCATAGAAGTTGAAGCCACTCAGGCCATTGACCTCAGTGGATATCATATTTTAATTGTCGATGATAACCCGCTTACCGTCGAAATTTTGCATAAGATTTTAACTGACTTTGGCTGCAGTGCAGAAACCGCCTCGGGGGGATATCAAGCGCTTGAAAAAGTAAAACAAGCCAATACAAATGCAAGACCATTTGATGTCGTACTAATGGATTGGCGGATGCCAGATCTGGATGGGCTACAAACCGCTGATTTAATGTGTAACTCTCACTCAGATAGCCCTATACCGCTCATCGTTATGCTCACCGCCTATGGCCATGAGGTGATAAGTGAAAGTCAGCATATTAAAAATGTCCCCTTCGTGAATTTTTTAACTAAACCGGTCACACCACAAATTTTAGCCGAGGCGATAATCAATGCTATCGAAGGCAAAACGATGACGGTAAATCCTATGCCACACTCGCAACGATTGTTATCTACACTCGCCATTTTAGTGGTTGAAGATAACCAACTCAACCGACAAGTGATTGATGAGCTGCTGAGTTATGAAGGGGCAAACGTGCAACTTGCCAACGGCGGCGTTGAAGGGGTGTTTCAAGTGTTAGAAAGTGGAAACGTATTCGATATCGTGATCATGGACATACAAATGCCCGATATGGACGGCCTAGCCGCAACACGGCTTATCCGCGCTGATAGCCGATTTGCGGATCTGCCCATTTTAGCGATGACAGCCAATGCATCCCAAAGCGATAAACAGGATTGCTTCGATGCAGGTATGAATGACCACGTGGGTAAGCCAATCGACATGCAGATATTACTCCCCAGCATTTTGCGTTTAGTGGAACAGGAAGAAGTCCCCTCATTAGCGCAACAGCATCAGCCAGCGGAGTTACAGGCTCCACTCGACGATATGGACGATATGCCATTACTGGATGACATCAAGCTGATACTGCGCCGTTTTGGCGGTAATCAGGCTTTTTTCCAGAAAATGGCGAAAGGTTTTGCACCTGAAATGTTGAAACAACTTAATCTATTCAAGCAGTCTACTAAAGTATTTGAGTATGCCACTGCGGCGGCCGTGGGACATGGTATCAAAGGTCTTGCCAGTAATTTTGGTGCACTGCGTTTAGCCGCTTATGCCGCATTTTTAGAGAAACAGCTCAAACAAAAAGACCTTGAGTTTATTGAGATAAAAGCGTGGACCGAACAATTAGAATTACTAATCAATGAAAGTACTCAGCAACTATCTACTTACATCCCTCAACCTGAATCGACTGCATTAGCTCAAGATAAAATGAAACAGGCCATCGATTCTCAAGCGTTAATGCCGAGTGCTTGGACTGAACTGAACGCCCTCATGCTCCTCTTAAAAGCGAACAATTTAGAAGCCATGACTTTCGTTGACCGATTAATCAAAAAATTACCACACCATCCACAATGGATAACACTACAGGGACAAGTGCAAGCACTCGAATTCGATAAGGCATCAGACACTTTACGCATCATCATGTTGGAGAATAAATAATGCATCCTACGGAAATCATCCCGCAAGCCAATCGCATGAAGGGAAAAATTCTTGTCGTTGACGACCAACCCCTCAATATAAAAATATTGCATCAGCTTTTTCATGAAGATTATGAAATGTTTATGGCTACAAACGGAGAGCAAGCCATCAACGTCTGCCAGAATGAACTGCCTGATTTAGTGCTTTTGGATATAGAAATGCCCGGTATGACGGGCTATGAAGTGTGTCAACGGCTCAAAGCCGATCCCGCGACAGCCAATATCTGCATTATCTTTGTTACCGCGCATTTTGATGAACAAGAAGAGGTTAAAGGCTTTCAGCTTGGCGCCGCTGATTTTATTCATAAACCCATCAATCCGATTATCACGAACGCGAGGGTGAATAATCAGTTTATCCTCAAACAACAAGCCGATTTACTCCAATCGATTGCTTTACTGGACGGACTCACAGGGGTTGCGAATCGGCACCTGTTTGAGCAACGGATCCCCGAAATATGGAAGTACTGCTGCAGAAATAGTGCACCATTATCAGTGGTGATGTTAGATGTCGATTCATTTAAACTTTTCAACGATCGCTATGGTCATCAGGAAGGAGATCAATGTTTACGTCTCGTTGCGAAAGCGCTACGCACAGCGATACACCGCCCGAACGATTTAGTGGCGCGCTATGGTGGTGAGGAATTTATTTGCCTATTACCGGACACTCAGCATTTAGGTGCGATGCACATCGCACAACTCATCGTAAACGCAGTGCAAGCGTTACACATCGAGCATTTAGGCTCCAGTTTTCAAGAGGTCACGATTAGTGCTGGCGTTGCGAGCATGCAGCCTCATCGGCATTTAAAATGGCAAACACTTATCGAAACGGCGGATAAGCAATTGTACCTTGCGAAAGAACATGGCCGTAATCAAGTCAGCGGGGTTAGCCTGTTACGGTAAACAGCATTATTGAGTACATATCGTAAGTTTTGATTTTTGAAATTATCAAAACTGAAATTTGACATTCATAGTGTTCAACTGAATTCGGCTACGGCTTTAGAAACTAAAAAATACATAACATTGACGATGTTAGTGTGTGAATCAGACGAGGTAAGTCTGATTCACTAACTCATTCT